>NZ_CALGVK010000175.1:0-50816 GCF_937930195.1 uncultured Empedobacter sp. | reverse complement strand
TGATAATGCAGTGGTTGAAAGCTTCTTCGGGACACTTAAATGCGAAACCATCTACTTACACAAGGTTAAATCTTTGTCAGATCTGATTAGAACACTTGATGAGTATATCTACTGGTATAATCACTATAAAATAAAATTAACTCGCTCAAATGTACCGTTCACAGAAAGTACAATTTCATTTAAGTTAGTGACTATTAAAGATGCAACATCTAGAGCGGTTAAGAATTTTAGTGTGTCAAATCCATCTAAAATTTCAAGTATTATTTCGGTTTCTAAAAATGCTGAAAGCTTAAATGAAGCAGTCGATTTATTAAATAATTCAATTCAGGTTTTAATAGAAAATGAACTTGCAGAGAGAAATTTATCGGCATATCAGACCAAAAAATACTTACAAGAAAGAATTGCAGCAGTAAAGCTAAAGTTAGATAGTTCGACGAATAATTTGCAAGAACTGCAAAAACAAACAGGAGTTTATAATTTTAATACAAAGAAAAGTGAACTTTTAGGAAAATTAACAGCTTTAGATAAAGAACGTATAGAAGTAGAAGAGAAAATTAATGCTTTGCACCGTTTAATGCCTAAAAAATCGAGTAGTGTTGATAATTTAATAGCGCTTAATATTGCAGGACTTGATGTTTCGTACTACATGACAAATGTAGATCAATTGGATAATCTTGAAAACCAACGAGAGCAAATGCTTAAGGTTTACAAATCAAATACGGATGAGATTAGAGAAATAGATCGTCAATTAGCGAAAACAAGAAACAATATTTCGAATGTTGTCAATGCGCATTTACAAAAGTTGAACACCGATTTGTCCATGATTAATGCCAAATTAGCGGAGTCTGAATTCAAAGCAAAAGATTTACCATACGAAGAAATAGAATTTGTGGAAGCAAATCGTGGGTTTGAGTTGAATAGTACAATGTATTCTACGTTGATCAATCAGTTAAACACAACCGATTTGTCTTTAGCCTCTATTGTCTCTGATATTACAATCATTGATCCTGCGAAGAATCAAGGTCAAGGATTTATTTACCCAAATCCAAATCGTAATTACTTGATTGCTTTAGGAATTGGTTTATTGATTCCTCTTATTTATGTGGTGATTAAAGAATTGTTAGATTTTAAAGTTCGTGTATTAAAGGATATCACAGGACGTACAAATATTCCAATTATTGGTTTGGTTGGTCCGTTAGGGGACAATTCACCATTAGTTGTTATCAATAATCCTAAATCTGGAATTTCAGAATCATTTAGATCTATTCGTTCTAATTTAAAGTATTTATATAAACATCCAGGACTCGACGAGCATAATAAAACCATTTTAGTCACTTCATTTATTGGAGGTGAAGGTAAAACGTTCAACGCGATGAATATCGCCAGTTCAATCGGTTCGATGGATAAGAAAACGATTCTGATTGGATTAGATTTACGTAAGCCAAAAATATTTGATGATTTTAATATCAACAATAAAGTTGGGGTAACAGATTATGTAGCAGGTTATTTAGATTTAAATAAAATTATACAACATACAATTTTACCTAATTTAGACGTTATTACAGCTGGTCCAATTCCTCCAAATCCTTCTGAATTGATTTTGAGTAAACGAATGGATCAATTGTTTGCTGAATTGAAAGAAAAATATGAATTTGTGATTATAGATTCGCCACCAATTGGATTGGTAACAGATTCTTATGATTTGATGTGTTATGCTGATTGTACATTGTATGTGACGCGTTACAATTATTCAGAGAAAAACTTTATTACGGCGATTTCGAATAAATACGATGAAGGAGAAGTGTCGAATGTTGGAATTATATTCAACGACTTCCAAATCAAAACGGGTTACGGTTATGGCTATGGTTACGGCTATGGTTACGGTTATGGCTACGGTTATGGTTACGGTTATGGCTATTTTGCTGGTGACGAAGATTTTGATAATTCATTCTTTGGTAAACTTAAACGATTAGCTACTCGTATTAAAAGTAAATTTTTTTAATTAAAATGTTATTAAAGAACATATTTGATTATATACTTGCATTAATCCTACTATTTTTTTTAGTGGGATTAATTGTTTTGTTAGTTATCATAAGTTCTTTTGATACGAATCAATTTGGTGTTTTTACTCAAAAAAGAGTAGGGAAGAACGGCAAGTTTTTTACTATTTACAAAATCAGAACAATTAAAGGTTTTTCTGAAAATACAATTACCACCAATCAACATCATATTACAAAATTTGGAAAAGTTTTAAGAGATTATAAATTAGATGAACTGCCACAGTTAATTAATATTCTAAAAGGTGAAATGAGCTTCGTTGGTCCTCGTCCTGATGTAAAAGGTTATGCTGATGTATTGGTTGGAGAAGATCGGATAATGCTTCAGGTAAAACCTGGTTTAACTGGGCCTGCTCAATTAAAATATCGACACGAAGAAGAACTCTTATCCGATGTTACAAATCCAAAAGCTTACAATGATGAAGTTCTTTGGCCAGATAAAGTGAAGATTAATGTCGACTATGTGAAGAATTGGAGTTTTAAACAAGATTTAATTTATATGGTTCAAACACTTATAAAAAAATAAAAGAGAATCCTAAATTGGATTCTCTTTTATTTTTGAAAATAGAGTAATATTACACTTGAATGACACCTAAGTTAAATTGTTTTTCAATTGGTGCATGATTCGCTGCTTCAATTCCCATCGAAATCCATTTTCGTGTATCTAACGGATCAATAATTCCATCTGTCCACAAACGTGCTGCAGCATAGTATGGGCTCGTCTCATCGTTGTATTTTGCCGTAATTTCGTCTAATAATTCTTGTTTTTTCACTTCATCTACTTCAACACCTTGTGCTTTCAAAGAAGCTTCTTTGATTTGGAACAATACTTTCGCTGCTTGTTCACCTCCCATAACTGCTAATTGAGCTGATGGCCAGGCAGCAATCAATCGTGGATCATAAGCTTTTCCACACATGGCATAGTTTCCAGCACCGTAAGAATTACCAACTACAATTGTAAATTTTGGAACAACAGAATTTGATACTGCATTAACCATTTTTGCGCCATCTTTGATGATTCCACCATGTTCTGATTTCGAACCAACCATAAATCCAGTGACATCTTGTAAGAAAACCAATGGGATTTTCTTTTGATTACAATTCGCAATAAATCGAGTGGCTTTATCAGCAGAATCTGAATAAATAACACCGCCAAATTGCATTCCGTCTTTTTTAGATTTTACAATTTTACGTTGATTGGCTACAATTCCTACCGCCCAACCATCAATTCGCGCATAAGTACAAATGATTGACTTTCCATAATCGGGCTTGTATTCATCCAATTCAGAGTTATCAACAAGTCGGTTAATAATATCATACATATCGTATTGTTCGGCACGAGATTCAGGCAGAATGCCATAGATTTCTTTTTCGTCTAATGCTGGTTTTGCAGCTTCAATTCGATTAAATCCAGCTTTATCGTAATCTCCAATTTTTCCTACAATCGATTTTATTCGATCCAACGCATCCTTATCATCTTTGGCCTTATAATCTGTTACACCAGAAATTTCGCAATGTGTTGTTGCTCCTCCTAAAGTTTCGTTGTCAATGTCTTCTCCAATTGCCGCTTTTACCAAGTAGCTCCCCGCCAAGAAAATAGAACCCGTTTTATCTACTATCATTGCTTCATCGCTCATGATTGGTAAATAGGCTCCTCCAGCAACACAACTTCCCATGACCGCAGCAATCTGTGTAATTCCCATTGAAGACATGATGGCATTGTTTCGGAAAATACGTCCAAAGTTTTCTTTATCCGGAAATATTTCGTCTTGCATAGGTAGATAAACTCCTGCACTATCGACTAAATAAATAATTGGTAATCGATTTTCCATGGCAATTTCTTGCGCTCGCAAATTCTTTTTTCCAGTAATTGGAAACCAAGCGCCAGCTTTTACTGTTGCATCATTTGCTACAACAATACATTGTTTTCCCGAAATGTATCCAATTTTTACTACAACACCTCCTGAAGGGCAACCGCCATGTTCTTTGTACATTCCATCGCCTGTTAAAGCACCAATTTCAATGCTTGGTTTTTTATCGTCGAATAGATAGTCAACACGTTCACGAGCTGTCATTTTTCCTTTGCTATGCAACGCATCAATTCTTTTTTTACCTCCGCCAAGGTAAACTTCATTTAGTTTGTTACGCAGTTTAGAAAGTAATAATTTGTTATGATCCTCTCTTTTATTAAAAGTTAAATCCATTGTGGTTTTCTGTTTGTTTACAGCTCTAAACTAATGAATTTTCTCCAATTCTTAAAATCAAATTTAAACTTACAAACCTGTACATACAAAGTTTTTGCAATGCGATTGCAATTGAGGAAAAAAGTGCTGAAAATCGTTTTCTAATTTTGAATAATTTAGTTCAAATTCAGGAATGATATGATGTAAATTATTTTTGAATTTAGTTCGACTTCCAACTCCTTTCAAAGTTTTTTGAACACCTTCTATTGTTGAATAGTTTTCGAACCAATCATATTTTAAAAGGTAAAAAATGATTTCTTGTAATTTTTTTGGGAATGAAGGATATTTATCTTCAAAAAGTTGATAACAATTTGTTTTAAAATTTTCGAACGGAATTTCTGAGAAATCATTCCAATGTTTAATCAAAAAATAATCGTAAATCACATCAATAATAATCGGTGAAAATTTATGTTGTGTGTTGTGAAAATAACTCGAGCTTCGTTTCACAATTTCGTGCGAATCGGTAAATGAATCAATCGATCGATGAAGTAAAATTCCTTTCTGAATCTCAGTTTCATAATTCATGAATTGATTTCCTTTAACGATTTCTCCAAGTAAATTTCCGATTTGGAGCGATTGATTTCCGAACGATAAAAATTGGTGTGCGACAAAGTTCATATGGCTTATTTAGTTGCATAAAGTTAATTCTTTTTTAAATGATACCATGTTATTTTATAATCATGAAAAAAGCCATCTGAAAAGATGGCTTTTGAATTATTTTAGTTGAGATTTATTTACTGAAATCGACTTTCAATAAATCAATTTTTGCTAATAATTGTTGTTGAACAGTTGTATATTCTTCTTGCGATGCTAAAGGAGCATTGACAGAGAAATAATATTTAATTTTAGGTTCTGTTCCCGAAGGACGACACGCTACTTTACTGCCATCTTCTGTGTAGAAAATTAAGACATTTGATTGAGGGATATTAATCGTTTTCTCTTCTCCAGAAACTAAATTTTTGTCGATTGAAGATTGGAAATCTTTTACACGAATAACTTTAGAACCGGCCAATTCTTTTGGAGGATTTGATCTGAATTCTACCATCATTTGCGCAATCAATTCAGCACCTTCTTTTCCTGGTTTAACAATGCTAATTAAATCTTCTTGATATGCTTTTCCTAATTCAAGGTAGATTTCAGTTAACTTGTTATATAAAGAACTTCCTTTTGCTTTTTGTACAGCTGCAATTTCAGAAACTAATAAAGCTGTTGTAACAGAATCTTTGTCTCGAATAAAATCACCCACCATAAATCCGAATGATTCTTCACCTCCTCCAACAAATTTTTCTTGGCCTTCGAATTTACGAATCATATCTGCAATCCATTTGAAACCTGTTAAACCAACTTTACAATCAACATTGAATTTTGCTGCGATATCATAGAAGATGTCAGACGTTACAATAGTTGAACCAATAAATTCTTTTCCAATTAATTTACCAGCTTCTTGCCATTTTTCTAATAAATAATAAGCCAAAACAGTATTCATTTGGTTACCATTTAATAAAACGATTTTACCTTCGTTGTTACGCGTTGCAACACCAACACGATCGGCATCAGGATCTGTACCAATGACAACATCAGCACCGATTTCGTTTGCCAAAGCAACCGCCATAGTTAATGCTTCTGGTTCTTCTGGATTTGGCGATTTTACTGTAGGGAAATCACCACTTGGAATTGCTTGTTCAGCTACTTGATGAACTTGTGTGAAACCAGCTTTTTCAAATGCTTTTGGTGTAATGGCAACAGAAGTTCCGTGAATAGATGTAAATACAATTTTGATATCTTGTTTACCTTCTTGCGTAAAACTACCGTTTGCTACACATGCATCAATAAAGGCTTCGTCAATCTCTTTTCCAATGTAAGTTAATAAGGTATCATTTCCTTGAAATTTAATTTCTTCAACTTTTACATTGTTTACTTCGTTGATAATTTCACCATCTTGTGGTGGAACAATTTGCGCACCATCATTCCAATATACTTTGTATCCATTGTAAATAGGAGGGTTGTGAGAAGCTGTTAAAACAATTCCTGCATCGCAACCTAAATGACGAACTGTAAACGATAATTCTGGTGTTGGACGGAAAGATTCGAATAAGTAAACATTGATTCCGTTTGCTGTTAAAACATCAGCAACCATTTTTGCAAACGTATCCGAATTGTGACGCACATCGTATGCAATGGCTATTTTTTTCTCTTTATTTGGAAATTGTTGATTGATATAATTTGCTAAACCTTGAGTGGCGGCACCAAGTGTATATTTGTTCAAACGATTTGTTCCAACGCCCATTATTCCACGCATTCCTCCTGTACCAAACTCTAAGTTTTTGTAAAAAGAATCGTCTAATTCGGTTGGATTGTTATCGATTAAATCTTGAACAGCTTTTCTTGTTTCCGCATCGTACGCGTCAGAAAGCCATAATTGAGCATTTTCTAAACTTGAAATCATTCTTGTTTTTATTTTTTAAGTACTTGGGCGCGGTCAGTTACTTTTGTATCCTTGTTTGGATCGCCCATGAAATTTACGATTGAGTTTCCTTTTGCAGCACCATATAATGTTTGACGAGCATTGATATCTAACAAAGCATTATCGTCTGTTGTGAAATTAGCTTCATTCACTTCATATTTAAACAAATCTAACTTTGCTTCTCCATAGGCTTTTACTTTCATTGTTCCTGCAGTTCCTTCTAACATGATATTAGTTTGGTCATCCGCTTTCAAATTAAAGTCATTGGTAATCAAAAAAGTTTGACTTATTCGTGCTTGATCTGTGACATTCATCTCTAATTCATCAACATTTAATGTTCCTGAAGTGGTCAAAGAAGTTTGTTTATTCACATCAATTTTTTCTAAATCACGTGTTACATAAACATACAAATCATAAGCGCTGTATTGGTCTACATTTGATTTTTCTTTGATTGAAAGCGTTTGATTATTTGCTGTAACTTCTAAATTATCGATAATATTTTGGTGCGATTCTACTTTAACTCCAGTTGTATTTCCTGGAACTAAAATAACATTACAATTACATGAAACGCTCAAATCTTTGATGTTGTCAGCTGTATATTCTTTTTGAGCTGTTGCTACGCCTTCTCCATCAATAGACGATGAACAAGAAGTGGCAATTAAACCTAAAAATCCTAATAAAATAATCTTTTTCATAGTTGTGGGTTTTAATTAGTTTAAATTCAATTCTTTTTGAACTAAATACAATTGTTTTTCTCTGTTGTTACGAACAATTAACTCGCCCAAAAATCCCGCCAAAAATAGCTGTGTTCCTAAAATCATAAAAACCAATGAAATGTAGAAATAGGGACTGTCTGTAATTAATCTTGCAGGGGAATGTGAAATATAAACTTTGTATAATTTTTCGATTCCTAAATAAAAAGAGGCAAAAAATCCTAAGATAAACATCAAAGTTCCTAATAAACCGAAAATATGCATGGGTTTATTCCCAAATTTTGAAGCAAAAAATAGTGTAATCAAGTCTAAGAAACCATTGACAAAACGATTTGCACCAAATTTTGAAACGCCATATTTACGCGCTTGATGTTTTACTTTTTTCTCAATAATTCGAGAATAGCCTGCGTTTTTAGCTAAAACAGGAATATAGCGATGCATGTCTCCATACAACTCGATATTTTGCGTTACTTCCCAACGATAAGCTTTCAAACCACAGTTAAAATCATGCAATTTTACACCCGAAGTTTTGCGTGCTACACCGTTAAATAATTTTGAAGGAAGATTCTTTTTCAGTTTGTTGTCTTGACGATTCTCTTTCCAACCCGATACAATATCTGCTTTGTTATTTTTAAGCATTTTGTATAACGACGGAATTTCTTCAGGAAAATCTTGTAAATCGGCATCCATCGTAATCACAACATCGCCTTTTACTTCTTTGAAAGCGGCGCTTAGTGCAGGAGATTTTCCATAATTTTTACGGAATTTAATTCCTTTTACTTCAGGATTGAAGTTGGCAATATATTCGATAATTTGCCACGAATCATCTGTACTTCCGTCATCAACGAAAATAACTTCGAATGTAAAATCATTCTGCTCACAGACTTTTTTGATTCTGTAGAATAATTCCTCTAAGGAATCTTGTTCGTTCAACAAAGGAACAACAACTGAAATATTCATATGTTAAAAAACACGTTTTTTTAAGAATTGTGAAAACATTGCTGAAATTGCAATGTAGAAAGATAAGAAAATTGAGAATAATCCAAAAAAGTTTTTAACAGTAAATAAATTTAATGTTTTATAATCATCCGAATTTCTAAATGTTTCGATATCTTTTGCGATTTTAGGATCAGACATATTTGATGTAAAAGTGTCTAATAATCCTTGTTTCAAACTATCTTGAGCCCATTCACCATACGTATTAAAAAATACAAAGATGACAATCAAACTAATGATTCCACCAAAGAAGATGGTGTAAAAACCAATCTTGAATCCTTCTTTAAAGGTCATTAAATCTTCTGAAGTTTGATGATTTTTAGCTTTCGCTCTTGATAAATTGAAAATAGTGAAGAAACAGTATACTGCATACAATGGTAATACTACGAAACAGCAAATCATGAAGCTGTAGGTGTAATAATCTTGTACAGAAACGGTTCCGTTAAGAGAGAAATAAAAGTATAGTGCAAAAAACAATACTAAGGTAATTCCCGCCAGCACTAATGAATTTTTGAAAATTTTATTAAAACTAATCATTTTGCAAAGATAAATATATCCTTTATTCTATGATAGTTTATTTTGTATGATTTAAAAGGTAATTTATATTAAGAAATAAATTATTTTTGTTTGTAAATGATTTCATTATTTAAATATTTTTTTAGCTGTATCTCTCATCACTTCGTCTCTATTAATAGTAGAAGTGAATGATAAAACGATGCCTTTAGACGAATATTTACATGATTATAATTCTGTTTTATACAACAATCCTTCAGAAGTTATTTCGAATGCAGAGTTTCTGATTCGAAATTTGGATAATAAAAAAAATATTGCCGAAACTTATCTGCTTTTAGCTTATGGTCATTTTTATGCTGGGAAAAATGATAAAGCTTTAGAAAATGCTGCTCTTGCTAATCTGGAAGCATTAAAAACATCGAATATAAAGCTAATTGATGATTCAGAATTGAATCTATCAACAGTATCATTTATATGATTTTTCTGAAAAATATATTGCTGAAAATCATTCAGAGAATGGAATTTCAATAAAGGCTTCACAATTTTTTAATCAAGGAAATTTTGGGAAATGTATTGAAACGTTTTTAGGTAAAAAAAATTGACGATTGAGGAAAAACTTATTTTGTCAAAGGCTTATCTTAAAAATCATCAATATGATAAAGCCTTTCAATTACTTCAAAATCTGAATCAAAATGATGCACTTGGTTTGTATTTTAAAACAAGAATAGAATTGTATTTGGGAGAATTGTACTTTGATAAAAGGGAGACAGATAAAGCGCTAAATCATTATAAAATTGCGTTGAGTTTGGCCAAGAAATTAAATCATCCTTATTTAATTAACGATGTTTATTACAATTTGGGAAGCTTGTATTTAGCAACTCATTCTATTCACGAAATTAATTATTATAGCGAAAAGTATGACTCCATTTCTACGTTGAATTTATTGATGAATCAGAAAATTAATAATGAAATTTTTTATCATCAATCAAAAATAATCCAATTAAAGCAGCAAAAAACAGAAGATTTATTACAAAGACTTATCATTTTTTCCTTTGTTGTGTTATTCTTAACTATCCTTATTTATGGTTATATTCTGAACAAAAAAAAGGAAAAATTAGGTGTTGTTACTACAATTTTACAAACCATAAAAGAATCTAAAAATGAAGTTGTACAAGCTGATTTGGAAACTAAATATTCGCAAAAAACAGATTTGTTGTCTAAAGATAAAGAATACGCGCTTTTGCAAAAGTTAGATTCTTTTGAGAAAACGAATAAATTTTTATCCAAAAATGTTTCGTTAAGGCTTGTTGCATCTAAACTTGATACCAATACAAAATATCTGAGTGAGGTGATTAATCGTCATAAGAAAAAGAATTTCAACACTTATATAAACGAACTTAGAATAAAATATATACTGAATAAGTTGACAACCGATTCTAATTATTTGAATTATAAAATCAGTTATTTAGCGGAAGAAGCGGGGTTTTCTTCGCACAGTAGTTTTGTGTCTGCATTTAAAACTTTTACAGGAACTACACCAACACTTTTCATTAACACTTTAAGTCGAACAGCAGAATTATGAGAAAAATACTATTGATGTGGCTGATGTTGTATGGTAGTTTTATTGGTTTTGCGCAAAGTGATTCGATTAAAATTAAAAATCTTTACGAAGAAGCCAAGACAAATGTTTATAAATACCCAAAACAAGCAATAAAACAAATCGATGTTTTGATAACTCAATCAAACATAAATGCTAAACAGCTGGTTGATATTTACTTTTTAAAATCTACTGCATATTCTAATTTAAGAGACAATGAGAAAGCATTGGAACATTTGAATAAAACCTATGAATTGGTTAATGTTTTAGAAAATAAAGGACAAAAAGTAGCTGCGCTTCATCGGATTTCATCTATTTATCATAGTTTAAAATTATATGATAAATCGCTTGTTTACCTGAATGAAGCTGAGAAAACAATTCAGAATTTAGAAAATAGACAGGAAAAATTAGAATCGGTTGCCTATAATTACACCGTAAGAGGGTTGATTTTTAAAGATCTGAATAATACCAATAGCGCAATAAATTATTTTAACAAAGCCATTAGGAGTTATAATCAAATAGAGAATAGTTTTGTTGCAAATTCTAATAAAAGTGTTATTTATTATAATTTAGGATATTGTTATTTAAAAACAGATTTGAATACCGCTGAAAAATCATTTATCACATCTTACGAATTATCAAAATTAACAGCTACAAAAATCTTGATTGCTTATTCTTTAAAGGGGTTAGGAGAATATTATTTTAAATTAAATAATTATGAAACATCAAATAAAAAGCTGAATGAAGCATTAATTGTATTGGGTGATATTGATGATTCTGTTTTGCAACGAAATATCTATAGTTTAATAGGGTTGAATAGTATTGCACAACAAGAATGGAAGCAATTCGAGAAAGCAGATAGCTTGAGTACTTTGTATGCTAAAAAAGTGTTGAATTCCGAGAACAAAACCATTAGTATAGCAGTTCAATCTTTAAATCACGAAGCCAAAGTTAGTACCAAGAAAACATTGTTCAATGCCCAGTTAGTTGGTATTTTTTCTCTTTTTATTTTGATTCTTATGACTTATGTTTTTTATAATAAACAAAAAAAATTAAATAAATGTATTCTTCAAAATCAAGAAGAATTGGTTGATCTTCTTCGTTAAAAGTAATTTTTTTTTCTAATATAATTTATTCATAATGAAAACGAAATGTTCTTTCGATTGTTAAACGAAGAAAAAAAATCTTCAAAATACTTTTATTTTATCAAAACATTCTTACCTTTGCATCAGGCAAGTCCTACACAACCAGCTCCTGTTGAATCCTCCAGGACGGGAACGTAGCAAAGGTATACGGTCGTAGCGGTGTGATGTAGATCGCTTGCCTATTTTTATTTCTCTAAATTTCACTCCCACTTTTTTTTACCCCATTATTTATTCATAAATTTGCAACCATTGATTTAAAGAATTCAATGGAAACAAACAAGACACCAAAGTACATTTTCGTTACCGGAGGAGTAACATCGTCGTTAGGAAAAGGAATCGTAGCTTCTTCATTAGGAATGCTATTAGAAGCTAGAGGATATAGAGTGACAATTCAAAAATTAGATCCTTATATCAATATAGACCCAGGAACACTTAATCCTTACGAGCATGGAGAATGTTACGTGACGGAAGATGGTGCAGAGACCGATTTAGATTTAGGACATTATGAGCGTTTCTTGAACCGCGCTACATCTCGTGCTAATTCAGTTACTACAGGTCGTATTTATCAAACAGTTATAGAAAAAGAACGTCGTGGAGATTATTTAGGAAAAACAGTTCAAGTTGTTCCTCATATCACAAACGAAATCAAACGTCGTATCAAATTATTAGGTAATACAGGTGATTACGATATCATCATTACTGAAATTGGAGGTACAGTGGGTGATATAGAATCTTTACCATATATCGAAACAATTCGACAATTAATTTGGGAATTAGGTGAACATAACTCTTCAGTAATTCACTTAACATTAGTACCATATTTAGCTGCTGCAGGTGAATTGAAAACAAAACCAACACAACATTCTGTTCGAACTTTAATGGAAAATGGTATTCATGCCAATATTTTAGTGACAAGAACTGAACATCATTTACCAAAAGATGTCAAAGCTAAACTGGCATTATTTTGTAATGTTCGCAAAGAAAACGTAATCGAAAGTATGGATGCAGACACAATTTATGAGGTTCCATTTTTATTACATGAACAAAATTTTGACGAAGTTGTTTTAAAAGGCTTAGATTTGCCAACTGATCAAGAACCAGATTTTACAGTTTGGAACAAATTCTTATCAAACCATAAAAATCCTAAAAACGAAATTGAAATTGCTTTAGTAGGTAAATATGTTTCGTTACATGATTCTTATAAATCAATTACAGAAGCGTTTGTACATGCTGCAGCAACTTGTGAAACAAGTGTAAAAGTTCGTTGGGTGTATTCTGGAGAAATTACAGAAGACAACGTTGGAGAGCAACTGAAAGGTGTTGCAGGAATTTTGATTGCACCAGGTTTTGGGGATCGTGGAATTTTAGGTAAAATAATTGCTGCAAATTATGCACGAAGAAATAATATTCCAACATTAGGAATTTGTTTGGGAATGCAAATTATGGCAATCGAATTTGCACGTAATGTATTAGGTTACGAAAAAGCAGATTCAGCAGAAATGGATTTAACAACGCCTTATCCAGTCATTAGTTTGATGGAAGATCAAAAAGATGTATCGGACAAAGGAGGAACAATGCGTTTAGGAAATTGGAAATGTGAATTAGCTGAGCATTCAAAAATCAAAGCAATTTATAATTCTGAAGAAATCTTAGAGCGTCATCGTCATCGTTATGAATTTAACAACGAATTTTATGATGAATTTGTTGAACATAATTTTATCCCAGTTGGTAAAAACCCAGAAACAGAATTAGTAGAAATTTTAGAACATAATCAACACCCATTTTATATTGGTGTACAATTCCATCCGGAATATAAAAGTACAGTTGCTTCGCCACATCCTTTATTTATAAGTTTTATCGAAGCTTCTTTATTGAATAAACAAAATGATTTATTAAATGCAACAAGAGAAAAAATTTGATTTTAACCAAACGATTGGTTTTATTTTAATTGCTATTCTTTTTGGCGTATTCTATTATCTTAACAGACCTTCGGAAGAACAAGTCGAAGCTCAAAAGAAAGAATTAGTCCAAAAGCAAGAGCAAGCAAAAAAACAGGAACAATTAAACAAAACAGCTACAACACAAGCTTTTCAAACTGTAGATCCTACATTAGCAAAAGATGTTGAAGTGAGTAATGATAAACTTAAAGTTAAGTTTTCGCCAAAAGGAGCTCAGATTGCTGATGTTCAAATTATCGGTTATGATGCTTTTGATGCGAAAAAAGATGGAAACAAAGATCCTTTACATTTAGTAAAAAATGGATCAAGTAAATTCAACTTATCATTCAAAACGAAACAAGGAGCTGTTCTTAATGTTTCGGATTTGGTATTTGTACCACAGGTGCAAAAAAATGCGAACAATACAATTGTGACGTTTACAGCCAATGCGGAAAATAGTCAAATTCAATACATCTATACATTAGGAGATTCTTATGGGATTGATTTTGAAGTAAAAACTCAAGGTTTATCTAATATTACTTCAGAAAATAAAGTCGATTTAGCGTGGACGATGGACGGTTTCAGTACAGAGAAAGGGAAAGATCAAGAGAAATATTGGTCACATACTTATTTTCAGTTCAAAGGAAACAAAGACATCGAATACGAATTATTTGGAGCTGATGAATGGCAAGAAGAGGAAGCAATTTCTTGGGTAGCAAATAAACAACAATTCTTTGCGACAGTTTTATCTAATGACGAAGGGTTCAAGAATACAAAAGGTGGATCTATCAATTCGGCTGAAGAAGACTTAACGTATAGTAAACATTACAATTTAAGTTCTCAAATCGATTTAAAAAATAGTGAAATCAATTCAAAATTCACATGGGATTTTATTCCATTGGATTATAAAATGTTGAAAGATTACAACGACAAAGGATTCCAAAACTTAATCGATTTTGGTTGGGGATTATTTGGTTGGTTGAATAAATATTTCTTCTTGAATATTTTCAAATGGTTAGCTTCTGTAGGAATCACTTACGGATGGGTAATCTTCTTGATGACAATCGTTGTGAAATTGGTTTTATCTCCAATTATGTACAAACAATACCGTCAATCAGCATTGATGAAAGTTGTTCGTCCTGAATTGAATGAAATCAACGAAAAATACAAGGATCCGAAAGATGCAATGAAGAAACAACAAGAAACGATGGCTATTTATCGTAATGCAGGAATTAATCCATTAGCAGGATGCTTACCAGCTTTACTACAAATTCCTATTTTCTATGCGTTGTTCCGTTTCTTCCCAAACTTAATCGACTTAAGAGGTGCTCCTTTCTGGTTCGTAGAAGATTTAACAGCTTATGATGATATCATCAGTTTGCCAGAATGGGTTCCGTTCTTAAATGGTCACTTAAGTGTATTTGCTTTATTATATATCGTTGCAATGATGGTTTATTTTAAAGTATCAGGATCTATGGACAACTTCCAAATGCCACAACAAGAAGGAATGCCAAATATGCAATTCATGAAATACATGATGTATGTGATGCCAGTTTTCTTCTTTGTATTCCTTAATAATTATGCCTCTGGACTATCATGGTATTATTTAGTTTCTAATACGATTAACATCTTTATCGTCTTATACATTAAGAGGTTCATGATTCATGAAGCAAAAATTCATCAAATTATTGAAACGAATAAAACGAAACCTAAAAAACAAGGTAAATTTGCTACTCGTATGCAAGAAATGATGAAGCAAGCTCAAGAGATGCAAGAGCAACAACAAAAAAATAAAAAGAAATAATAATTTCTAAAAGATCATTCTAAAAATCCGTTAATAATAATTAACGGATTTTTTATTCATTAAAGACAGTAAGGTTTTTATATAATTAATCTATTGTTAATAAAATGGTTAGTGTCTTTGTAAAATGTTTGTAGTGTATAAAATACACTTTTTTTGAATAAAATGTTTTTTATTTATTATTTTCAGATTATTATTGTCTTTAAATAATAAATAAGATGAATAATATTTACTCAATTAAAGACCAAACAGCAAATCCTGGACCGCTTGGTTTGTATGGATTTGCCATGACTACAATTTTACTAAATATTCATAACGCAGGTTTTTTTCCCGTCAATAGTATGATCATGGGAATGGGAGTTTTCTTTGGAGGCGGAGCGCAGTTTGTAGCTGGAGTGATGGAATGGAAAAAAGGAAATAACTTTGGTAGCATTGCTTTTATGTCTTATGGAGCATTTTGGTTATCACTTGTTTTTACTTGGTTAGCACCAATGTTTGGAGTGGAAAAAGCCGACGGAAATTCGATGGGTTGCTATTTAGGAATGTGGGGATTTTTTTCCTTAATTAATTTTTTACAAACGTTAAAAGGTAGTTTGGTTGGTAAATTACTATTTGGATCATTAACCTTATTATTCTTTTTATTGGCTGCTGCAAACTTTACGGGTGACGAAGCTATCCTAAATTTTGCTGGTTGGACCGGAATTATTTGTGGATTTATAGCTTTTTACGAAGCATCGGCTATTATGATTAATCAGAAGTACGAAAAAACAATTCTTCCATTATAAAATAAACATAAAAAAAATCCTTTCGCAAAACTGCGAAAGGATTTTTTTATATAAAGAATAACGAATTATTTATTAAACATTGGTGCTAAAAATTTTTTCCAAATAAATAGTAAAATCAACGCTCCTAAAATAGAGAACATCCAATCAAATGGACTAAAGAAACTTACTTCTCCATCATGAGAAATTCCTAATATAGTTCGCATATAAGCTCCTAAATAAGCACCAACAATACCAATTAAAGCTGTTACCCAAAAACCTCCTGGATCTTTTCCTGGCATGATGGCTTTTGCAATTCCTGCACAAATAAGCCCGAAAACAAGGTAAACTAAGAAGCTCCAAACTCCTGTAATAGTCAACATAATAAATGAAGTTGTCATCATAATTAATAATATTTTTAAAGGTTGTAAAATAATGTTAAGCAAAACTTAACTAAAATCGTTCCAAAAAGATAAGAAAACTTTTTTGTATTTTTGTATTACTTATAAAATAAATTATATGTCTTTAATAAAATCAATTTCGGGTTTTCGTGGAACAATCGGAGGAAAGCCAGGAGATAACTTAACGCCCATTGATGCAGTAAAATTTGCTGCTGCTTACGGAACATGGTTAAAAAATCAATCAACTCAATCAGAGTATAAAGTGATTGTTGGCCGTGATGCTCGTATTTCAGGTCAAATGGTTTCTCAATTAGTTTGTTCTACTTTACAGGGATTGGGTATAAATGTGGTTGATTTAGGATTGTCTACTACCCCGACAGTCGAAGTAATGGTAACACATTTACACGCAGATGGAGGAATAATCTTAACAGCTTCTCATAATCCAAAAGAATGGAATGCTTTGAAATTGTTAAATGCCAAAGGTGAATTTGTTTCTGCTGAAGATGGTGCACAAATTTTAGCTTTTGCTGATAAAGACGATTATACATTTGCAGAAGTCGATAATTTAGGATCTTACGAAACATTTGATGATGCAATTGACTTACATATCGAGAAAATTTTATCTTTACCTTTAGTTGACGCAGAAGCTATCCGTAACAAAAATTTTAAAGTTGCAATTGATGCAGTAAATTCGACTGGAGGAATAGCAATTCCCAAGTTGTTACAACGCTTAGGAGTGATTCATTACGATATGTATTGTGAACCAAACGGACATTTTCCACACAATCCAGAACCGTTAAAAGAACATTTAGGCGACATCTGTCAAAAGGTGGTTGATGAACAAGCTGATTTTGGAATTGTGGTTGATCCAGATGTAGATCGTTTGGCGATTATAGATGAAAAGGGTGAAATGTTTGGTGAAGAATATACATTGGTTGCAGTGGCAGATTATGTATTGTCCAAAACACCTTCAGCAACGGTTTCTAATTTATCTTCTTCTCGTGCTTTACGCGATGTGACGGAGAAATATGGTCAAAAATATTCGCCTTCAGCAGTTGGAGAAGTGAATGTTGTGGTGGAGATGAAAAATGTTGAAGCTAAAATCGGTGGAGAAGGTAACGGAGGAATTATTTATCCAGAATTACATTACGGACGCGACTCTTTAGTTGGTATCGCTTTATTCTTGACACATTTAGCTGAACGAAATATTCCAGTTTCTGAATTGAGAGCATCTTATCCTGCTTATTTTATGGCAAAAAAGAAAATCGAATTAACTCCAGAAATTAACGTAGACGAATTGTTAATGAAGATTCAAGAAGTTTACAAAAATGAAGAAATCAACACTGTTGATGGTGTTAAAATAGATTTTCCAACCGAATGGGTTCACTTAAGAAAATCGAATACAGAGCCAATTATTCGTATTTACACAGAAAGTACTTCAGAAGAAAATGCGAATAAATTAGCAGATAAAATGATCGAAAGTATCAAAAATATTATTTAAAACAATCTGTTTTAATTGTTTAATAAATGTGCAAAACTCTTACAATTCGTTGTGAATTTTGCACATTTTATTTTGTAAATTAGTTTGATATTATGGACGAAGATTTTTTTAATAACGAACTGATTGAACGTTTTGAACAAATGCTTGAGAATTGTGAGTATAAATATTACGATTCGGAAGATTTGGTCGAAATAATTGAATTCTATATTGAAGTAAATGATAGCGAATATGCCAAACGTGCATTGGATTTTGCAGAGAAAATGCATCCTGAAAATATAGAAATCAAGATAAAGAAGATAGAATATCTACTTTTGATTAATGAGTTGAAACGTTCGGCGAAATTAATTCAAGAACTAAAAGTAATTGCGGCTAATGAATTGGATTATTTATTAGTACAAGCACGTTTTTGGGGAATGAAAAATATGTCTCGAAAAGCAATTCGTTTTTATGAAGAGGCGTTGTCGATAGATGATGATGAAACTGATTTTATTTGCAATTGTATCGGAAACGAATTTTTAAATTTAGATGAAGTTCAGTCAGCTTTAATCGCATTTAGAAAAGCTTTAAAATTTAATCCAGAAAATGACTATTCTTTTTATTCGATTATACAATGCTTCGAAGAAATTCATAATCCAGAAGAATGCATCGACTTTTTGAAAGATTTTATTGATGATAATCCTTATTCTGAAGTAGCTTGGTTGCAACTTGGGTTATTGTATAATCATAAAAAGATGTTTAAAGAAGCTATAAACGCATTAGATTATGTTATTGCAATTAACCCAAACTCTATAGTTGGTCATACGAATAAGGCGTTTTCTTTTGAAGAGTTAGGGGATTACAACAAAGCCATTGAAACGCTAGAAGAAACTTTAGAGTATGATGATTCTCCTGCGTTGACGCATTTTAAAATTGGGGAATTGTATGAAAAATTGAAAAAACCTCAAAAGGCATTAAAAGCTTATCATATTGCCATAAAAGAAGACCCGCAATTGGATAAAGTTTGGGCAAAATCTGCTGCATTGTATGATAAGATGGGAAATTTGGATGAGGCAGAGTATTATATTCAGCGTGCAATTGAGTTAAATGATGACAACTCTGAATATTATACCAATTCTACGTATTATTTCTTGAAACAAATGAAGTTTGAGGAAGCATTAAGTAGTTTAGTAAAATTGGTTGAATTGAAACCTTTGGTTTTTAATACTTGGTTTGCCTATGTAGAGACCTTAATTGCAATTGGAGAATATGAGCAAGCAATTGCAGTTTTGTTAACAGGGGCTTTGAAGAACTTTAACCGAGCCGAATTTTTTTATCAACTAAGTAATGTTTATTATTTGATAGATGAGGATAGACTTGGGAACGAAGCATTAAGAAATGCTTTGAGTATGGATATTACAATCAAAAAAATGATGTTTGAAAATTATCCGATTCTTCAAGATAAAATAAACGATATCTTTGAAAATGATGATTAATTAAATCAAAATAGGTGATCAAATTTGACCGCCTATTATATTATGTTTAAAATTTTTTGTTCTAGAAAAATAATGTGAATAGGAAGTAAAAACCACTAGCTATAAGTGCAGAAACAGGAATTGTCAAAATCCAAGCCCAAAGTAAACTTATTGTTACACCCCAACGAACAGCAGAAACTCGTTTTACCATTCCAACACCAATGATAGAACCTGTGATGACGTGTGTTGTTGATACAGGCATTTTGATGTGTTCTGTAAAGAATAATGTAATTGCTGAAGCTGTTTGTGCAGTAAAACCTTCGATAGGGGTTATTTTTGTAATTTTGTTACCCATTGTTTTAAGAATTTTCATTCCTCCTCCTAATGTTCCTAAAGCGATTGCGGAGAAACATAAAATTGGCACCCAATCATGAATATCAGTACTACTTGAAGTGATGAACCAATCTTTCCAATGAAAGATATCATTCAAAACCCAGTCATTCATATCAGTATTTGCAATGGCAGTTTGGTTTGCAAGTAAAGCGAACGTGATTACTCCCATTACTTTTTGCGAATCATTTAATCCATGACCAATACTTAGCATAGCAGAAGAAAGCAATTGCAATTTTTTGAACCATGCATCAGCTTTATGTGGTTTAGCATTTCTACAAAGATTAAGTGTGATAATGTAAATTACGTTTCCGGCAATTAAACCAATAATCGGTGCAACAAAGATGAAAGCAATTATGGTTAAAATAATTGTACTGTTAACAGCCGAAAAATCGAAACCAGTTGCAGCTAAAGCACCTCCAGCTAATCCTCCAATTAACGTATGCGAGGAAGAGGAAGGAATACCTAATTTCCATGTTAAAATATTCCAAGTAATTGCAGCAGATAGTGCGGCCATAACGACAACAGATGGATTAGATCCAAATGCTACAACGACATCTTCTTTAATAATTTTAGCGATTGTATCTGCGACTCCAAATTCTCCGATGATATATTTTGCTATGAAAAAGGCAACAAAGTTGAAAAATGCAGCCCAAATAACTGCTTGAATTGGAGTGAGTACTTTAGTTGTAACGACTGTTGCAATAGAGTTTGCGGCATCATGAAAACCATTCAAGAAATCAAATAAAATGGCTAAGCCGATAATGATAAATAATACAGTTAGTTGCATTGCGCAAATTTAACAATTTCTTAATTTTAAAATGTCGATTTTGTAAAAATATTTTAAATAAAAAAGGAGCTTAATTTTAAGCTCCTTTAGAAATATAATGTGTTATATAAATAATGTGACAACGTAGTAAATTAATGCAGCTAATAGCGCTGAAACTGGAATGGTTAGTACCCATGCCCAAAGTAAACTAATTGTTACTCCCCAACGTACTGCAGAAACACGTTTTGTTAAACCAACACCAATGATAGATCCTGTGATGGTATGTGTTGTAGAAACTGGGATTCCAAAATGTTCAGAAATGTAAAGTGTCATTGCACCAGAAGTTTCAGCAACTACACCTTCTAATGGTGTAACTTTTGTAATCTTAGATCCCATTGTTTTGATGATTTTCCATCCTCCACCCATCGTACCTAAAGCGATTACGATAAAAGATGTAATAGGAACCCATCCCCAATGCGCAACAAAATACTGAAATTTATCTTCAGCTTGCATGTACTCTGGATCAAAATCCACATTCATATGGTAAAAAATCACTGCAGCTCCAATGATACCCATTACTTTTTGCGCATCATTCATACCGTGTCCTAAAGAGAATAGGGCAGAAGAGACTAATTGTAATTTCTTGAACCACCATTCAGCTCTTGCGGGTTTTGCTTTTTTACAAATATGAAGTGTAAGAATGGTTAAAATCGATGCGATAATCATACCGATTAAAGGTGCTAAAACGATAAAGCAAATAATTGGAATTACTTTTTTGTAAACAATCACATCTTCTCCGCCTGCTGAAAAACCTCCTGCGTGCGCAAGTGCAGCACCAATAAATCCTCCAATCAATGTATGAGAAGAAGAAGATGGTATACCGAATTTCCAAGTCAAAAGATTCCATGAAATGGCAGCGATAATTCCAGCAAGAATAACTTCTAAAGTAATAAAGTTCTCATTTACTGATTTAGCAATCGTATTACCGATTTTAAATTCTCCAATCCAATATACTGAAATAAAGTAGGCAGCAAAGTTAAATACAGCAGCCCATAAAACAGCTTGGAAAGGGGTTAAAACCTTAGTTGCAACAATTGTCGCAATAGAATTTGCAGCGTCATGAAAACCATTAATATAATCAAAAACAAATGCTAAGAAGATAATAGTAATCAATAAGATTCCTGGCGTAGACGTGAGCATGCTCGAAAACGCTGTGAAAAATTCAGTCATATCTTAATGTTTAAGATTTAATTTTACGAATGCTTAACTGCTACTGCTTCTAATACATTTGCAACACTCTTACATTTATCTGTTGCAGATTCTAATGAAGATAAAACTTCCTTGTATTTGATGATGTTTTTGGCATCAGTTTCGTTCTCAAAAATTTCTTGAACCGCTTTATCAAAAATACGATCAGATTTGTTTTCTAATTTATTGATACGCTCACAAATTTCATAAATACGATTCACGTTACTCAAATCTTTCAACTGTTCGATTCCTTCACCGATTAATTGACAAGCTTCTAAGTTAACAGCCGTAATTTTACGAATAGACTTCGTGATTTTATCAACCTGATAAATATTGATGCGATTCGCTGCGCCATTCAAATTGTCAGCAACATAATCAATCGATTTTACCAATTGGTAAATATCTTCTCTGTCAAAAGGAGTAATAAAATTTTTGCTTAACTCTATATTTGTTTTTTGAGTTAAATATTCAATTTTACTTTCGATTTTAGATATTTGAGCAATGTAATCTTCGCGTTCCTCAATTGGAGCATTTACACATTCATGTAACAACTCAGCTAATTTGATTAAACTTTTTGAAGCCTCCTCAAACAAAGGATAAAATACCTTATCCTTTGGAGTAAATAATTTGAAAAATGAGTTTACCGACATTTAAATAATGTTTTGAGGTGCAAAATTAAAGTAATTAATGTTAAGTTAATGTAAAATTAATATGGTTTTAAATCATTTAACTTATTAGTCATTAATTTGTTTGTCAATATCGATATATAAACGAACTAATTTTTCGATTCTGTCAACCGTATATTCTACTTCTGTAAGGAGAGTGAGATATAATGTCTAACGTTTTTGACTGACGTTTGCTAGTTGTATCTGTTCAATTTGATTATTCAATGCAATCGAAATTTTATTGTCAATCGATTGGCGCAATTTATCAAATGATTCCAATTCATTCAAGTTGTTATTCGCAAAACTCTTGGAAGTATGATTTAATAATTTTTTGTACTCAATATTAATTGATTTTAAATCAATTAATTGTTCTTCGTTTAACGTACGATGATTGTTATAGATATAGGTATGAATGGATGTGTTGATAAAATTGATACTCGTCGTGATATTTTGTAAATAGCCAAAAGATTGCACGAATACTTTACACGAGTTAATATTTTCTCTATCCATATCACGCAAAATACGATAGAAATTAGATTTTAATTCTTCGATAGAACTGATTAATTTCTTGATTTTCTTTTTATTTTCTGCTGCGTGCGTTAGGTTTTCAAATTCGATTCCGCGAATACTTAATTCAAAACTATATGCTGATTTTGATAAAGCTTTGCTGATCTGTTTTTTGTTTTTCGTAAAGATTTTTTGAATAGAATCAATATCTTCTTCTGTAAAACTGATGATAATTTCCTCTTTTTCCTTCTTCTTTTTCTTGTAGCTTTGATTTGATTTGAATAAGATAAATCCTAATAACAAAATCATTCCGATAATACCGTACGCTTTTCCAAAGAACATAATTACGGCAACAATAGCAGCCATTGTGAATGCAGAAATTCCAGTTAAAAACCATCCTCCAATAACGTTGAATACTCCTGCTACACGGAAAACAGCACTATCCCTATCCCATGCACGGTCTGCAAATGATGAACCCATTGCAACCATAAAAGTAACGTAAGTTGTAGATAAAGGTAACTTCATCGATGTTCCGATCGAAATTAAGATTGAAGCGACAATTAAATTGATTGAAGCACGAATCATATCAAAAGCTTCTTCATCAGTTGTTTGATCTTTGATAGAAAGATTTTTTTTCGGATTTTCGAAACGTTTGTCTACTTTTAATTGCAATGATTTAGGTAAAATTTTATCAATCAAACCTCCTAATATAATTACAGCTCGAACAATTCCACGTGATAAGAAGTTGGGTTTAAATTTTTCTTCTCCGTCGTTTTGTTTACTTAAATTAAGTTCTGTTTCAATTACATTTCGTGCTTTCTTCGATGTCCAAAGTGTTACAATCATGATAAGACCTGCAATTACTAAATAGTAGGACGGAGCAACAATATCATTATTTGCTAAATCTCCCATCATAAATCCTGTTGGATCTGTAACGCCAGAGGCTGTGAAAATATCGTAAGACTGAATAGCGGCAATTGGTACACCAATAAAGTTAACCAAATCATTTCCAGCAAAAGCTAAAGCTAATGCGAATGTCCCGATGAGGATAATGATTCGTAAAATATTGACTTTAAAGTAGATTAAAGTTTGTGAAACAATTGTCCATAAAACAAAATTAATTCCGATCAATAAAATTTGATTAGCTGAAATCCAACTTTTAATATCTCCACTTAAGAAGGTTAAGTTTTTAGCTCCTTTGATTAATAAGAAAAATGAAATTGCTGTAATTGCAATTCCTCCAAAAATTCCTCCATATTTTTTGATGCGAGCTTCTGAGTTGAATGTAAAGATTAAACGTGTGATGTATTGTATAATCGAACCTAATAAAAAAGATAAAAAGACAGAAAGTATAATGCTAAAAACAATTTCAGATGCTTTTTCTGTATTGATATAATTAAGTATTGTAATGAATGAGTCGTCATTTGTAATAACTTTTATTAAAGCTAAGCAGGTTGCAGCGCCTAATAATTCGAAGATAATAGAAACGGTTGTTGAAGTAGGAAAACCAATGTAGTTAAATAAATCTAAAAGAATAACATCGGCAATCATCACTGCTAAGAAAATAATCATTACATCGTAAAATGTAAACATGGAGGGAGTGAAAATCCCACTTCGGGCAATTTCCATCATTCCACTTGAAAAAACTGCACCAATCAGTAAACCGAATGATGCGATTATCATAATTGTTCTAAAACTTGCAGCTTTAGATCCTATCGCTGAATTTAAAAAATTAACAGCATCATTACTAACTCCTACCATAATGTCTAAAATGGCTAATAGAACGACTGTGACAAGGATAATGATAAATATGAGTTCCATGAAAATGTTTTAAAAATACATAAAGTGCAAAATTCTATGTTTTATTTATATTTAATGTTAATTAATTGTTACTAATGTAAATTTAACTCTAAATGTTTTTTTAAAAGTATCAAAATCAATAGAAAAAAACGAATTATATTTTGTTTTTGAAAAATTAATTGTAGATTTGCATGCCCAAAAAATGGGTTTAATCCAAATTTAAAAGGAAATTTAATTAGTATGCCAACAATTCAACAATTAGTTAGAAAAGGTAGAAAAAAACTAACCAAGAAGAGTAAATCGGCTGCATTGGAATCATGTCCACAACGCCGCGGTGTTTGTACACGTGTTTACACTACAACTCCTAAAAAACCTAACTCAGCAATGCGTAAAGTTGCTCGTGTTAGATTAACAAACGGGAAAGAAGTTAACGCGTACATCGGTGGTGAAGGTCATAATCTTCAAGAGCACTCGATAGTATTGGTTAGAGGTGGTAGAGTTAAAGATTTACCAGGTGTGCGTTACCACATTGTACGTGGAGCGTTAGATACTGCGGGAGTAAACGGACGTACTCAACGTAGAAGTAAGTATGGAGCGAAACGTCCTAAAGATGCTAAAAAATAAATTTAAGGTAAGATGAGAAAGACAAGAGCTAAAAAAAGACCTTTACTTCCAGATCCTAAATTTAATGATCAGTTAGTAACTCGTTTCGTAAACAACTTAATGTACGACGGAAAAAAATCTGTAGCATTCAAAATCTTTTATGATGCGTTAGAAATCGTAGATTCTCGCAAAGAAGATGCTGAAAAAACTTCATTAGACATTTGGAAAGAAGCATTATCTAATGTAATGCCTCACGTAGAAGTACGTTCTCGCCGTGTAGGTGGAGCTACATTCCAAATTCCAATGGAAATTCGCCCAGATCGTAAAATTTCAACAGCAATGAAATGGTTAATCAAATATTCTCGTAACAGAAACGAGAAATCGATGGCTCAAAAATTAGCTGGAGAAATTATTGCAGCTGCTAAAGAAGAAGGTTCTGCCGTTAAAAAACGTCAAGATACTCACAAAATGGCAGAAGCAAATAAAGCATTCTCTCACTTTAGATTCTAATACACGATGGCAAGAGATTTAAAATACACAAGAAATATTGGTATTGCTGCTCACATCGATGCAGGAAAAACTACGACTACAGAGCGTATCTTATTCTATTCAGGTAAGAACCACAAGTTAGGAGAAACTCACGAAGGATCAGCTACAACTGACTGGATGGAGCAAGAAGCAGAAAGAGGGATTACAATTACTTCTGCTGCTGTTACTGTTGATTGGACTTTCCCAACAGAGCAAGGTAAACCATTACCAGATGCTAAAGGATACCACTTTAATATTATCGATACTCCTGGTCACGTTGACTTTACAGTAGAGGTAAACCGCTCTTTACGTGTTTTAGACGGTTTAGTTTTCTTATTTTCAGCAGTAGATGGAGTTGAACCTCAGTCTGAAACAAACTGGCGTTTAGCAGATAACTATAAAGTTCCTCGTTTAGGATTCGTTAACAAAATGGACCGTCAAGGAGCTGACTTCTTAAATGTTTGTCGTCAAGTACGTGAGATGTTAGGATCAAATGCTGTTCCTATCGTTTTACCAATCGGTGATGAAGCTGACTTTAAAGGAGTGGTTGATTTGATTAAAAACCGTGCAATTGTATGGCATGATGAGAATCATGGTTCTACATTTGATGTTGTTGAAATCCCAGCTGATATGGTTGACGATGTAAGACAATTCCGTGGTCAATTAATCGAAGAAGTAGCTGCGTACGATGAAAACTTATTAGAGAAGTACATGGAAGATGAAAATTCTATTACTGAAGAAGAAGTTCATGCTGCTTTACGTGCTGCAACATTAGATATGTCTATCATCCCAATGACTTGTGGATCTTCGTTCAAAAACAAAGGTGTACAGTTCATGTTAGATGCTGTTTGTCGTTACTTACCATCTCCGATGGACAAAGAAGCGATTCCAGGGACAGATCCAAAAACAGATGAGGAAATCTCTAGAAAACCATCTGTAGATGAGCCGTTCTCAGCATTAGCATTTAAAATTGCTACTGACCCATTCGTAGGTCGTTTAGCTTTCTTCCGTGCTTATTCTGGACACTTAGATGCAGGTTCATACGTGTTAAATACTCGTTCTGGTAATAAAGAACGTATTTCTCGTATCTTCCAAATGCACGCTCAAAAACAAGAGCCAATCGAATACATCGAAGCTGGTGACATTGGAGCTGCAGTAGGATTCAAAGATATCAAAACAGGAGATACTTTATGTGACGAAAAAGCACCTATCGTATTAGAGTCTATGGACTTCCCAGATCCAGTAATTGGTATCGCAGTTGAGCCTAAAACAAAAGCAGACGTTGATAAATTAGGTATGGCTTTAGCTAAATTAGCTGAAGAAGACCCAACATTCCAAGTAAAAACTGATGAGGCTTCAGGTCAAACAGTTATTTCTGGTATGGGTGAGTTACACTTAGATATCATCGTTGACCGTTTAAAACGTGAATTCAAAGTAGAGGTTAACCAAGGTGAGCCTCAAGTAGAGTACAAAGAATCATTCTCAAGACCAGCAGATCACCGTGAAGTTTACAAAAAACAATCTGGTGGACGTGGTAAATTTGCTGATATCGTTTTCACAATGGGACCAGCAGATGAAGGTAAAACAGGTTTAGAATTCGTTTCTGAGATAAAAGGTGGTAACGTTCCAAAAGAATTTATCCCTTCTATTGAGAAAGGTTTCAAAGCTGCAATGAAGAATGGACCTTTAGCAGGATTCGAAATGGATTCGTTAAAAGTTACTTTAAAAGATGGATCTTTCCACCCTGTGGATTCTGACCAATTATCTTTCGAGTTAGCTGCTCAAATGGGGTACAAAGCTGCTGCTAAAGCTGCTGGTGCTCAAATTTTAGAGCCTATCATGAAGTTAGAGGTTTTAACTCCAGAAGAAAACATGGGTGACATCGTTGGTGACTTGAACAGAAGACGTGGACAAGTTTCTGGTATGGATGATAGAAATAACGCAAAAGTTATTAAAGCTATGGTTCCATTAGCAGAAATGTTCGGATACGTAACATCATTACGTACATTATCTTCTGGTCGTGCTACATCGACTATGGAATTCGATCACTACGCTCCAGCGCCAACAAATGTGGCTGAAGCTGTAATCGCTAAAGCAAAAGGTAACGCTTAATTCAAGAAAAATGAGTCAAAAAATTAGAATAAAATTAAAATCTTACGATTATTCTTTAGTTGATAAATCAGCTGAAAAAATCGTAAAAACTGTTAAAGCGACAGGAGCTGTTGTGAATGGTCCTATTCCATTACCAACTCACAAAAGAATCTTTACAGTTTTAAGATCTCCACACGTAAACAAAAAATCTCGTGAGCAATTTCAATTATCAGCTCACAAAAGATTATTAGACATCTATTCATCTTCATCTAAAACAGTTGATGCTTTGATGAAATTAGAATTACCTAGTGGTGTTGAAGTAGAAATTAAAGTGTAGTTAAACAACGCTTTAAATAAATATAAGCCTCGAGACGTGCACATCTCGAGGCTTTTTTGTAAGATATATTTGGAATCAGTTTTTAACATTGTTTTTCTCGGTTTGTAATCTTTTGAAAAATAATTAATTGAAAGTTTGTGGTTTACAAAATAATTCTTACATTTGCATGCTAATTTTAGAGAAGATCTCTAGTGTTCGAAAGTGCACATTCTCTAAAATAATAAACAAATTATTAACATATTTTAATCAAATGTCAGGTATCATTGGTAAAAAAATCGCGATGACTAGCTTATTTGATGAGAACGGGAAAAATATTCCTGTGACTATCGTAGAAGCTGGGCCATGTGTGGTTACTCAAGTCAGAACCGTAGAGAAAGATGGGTACGTTGCTGCTCAACTTGGTTTCGATGACGCAAAAGAAAAAAACACGACTAATGCTTTAAAAGGTCACTTTAAAAAAGCAGGAACTACTCCAAAACGTAAGTTAGTTGAGTTTTACGGTGAAGAATTCGTAAACTCTTTAACATTAGGAGGAGAAGTTAACGTTGAGTTATTCAACGAAGGAGAATTTGTAAGTGTTACAGGTACTTCAAAAGGAAAAGGTTTCCAAGGTGTAGTTAAACGTCATGGTTTCGGTGGAGTAGGTCAAGCTACACACGGTCAACATAACCGTTTAAGAGCTCCAGGTTCTATCGGTGCTGGTTCAGATCCATCTCGTGTATTCAAAGGAATGCGTATGGCTGGAAGAATGGGTGGTAAACAAGTTACTGTTCAGAACTTAAAAGTACTTAAAGTGGATACTGAGAAAAATCTTTTAATTGTTAAAGGTGCTATCCCAGGTCCTAAAAATTCATACGTAATCGTTAGAAGATGGAAGTAGTAGTATTAAACATCAAAGGTCAAGAAACTGGAAGAACAGTATCTTTAGACGAGGCAGTTTTCGGAATTGAGCCTTCTACACACACAGTGTACTTAGAAGTTAAGCAATATTTAGCAGCTCAACGCCAAGGAACTCACAAAGCAAAAGAAAGAGCTGAGATTGCGGGATCTACTCGTAAAATCAAAAAACAAAAAGGAACTGGTACAGCTCGTGCAGGTTCTATTAAATCTCCAGTGTTTAGAGGAGGAGGAAGAATTTTTGGGCCACGTCCAAGAAACTATTCTTTCAAATTAAATAAAGCACAAAAGAGATTAGCTAAAAAATCTGTGTTATCACAAAAATTAGCTGAGAACGAAATCAAAGTTGTTGAGAACTTCTCATTTGAAGCTCCAAAAACGAAAGACTTCAAAACAGTTTTAGCTGATTTAGGATTAGAGAACACAAAATCTTTATTCGTTTTAGGAGAGTCTAATAACAATGTATATTTATCTTCTCGTAACTTGCAAAAAGTTAAAGTTGTTACAACTGAGGAATTAAATGTATTTGATTTAATCAATGCTTCTCAAATCGTATTTTTAGAAGGTTCTTTAGCAACAGTTCAAGAAAATTTAACAAAATAAGACGAAGAAAATGGGAATCATAATTAAACCAGTAATTTCAGAAAAAGCTACAAATAACAGTGAGTTATTAGGGCAATATTCGTTTTATGTAGACACAAAAGCTAACAAAATTCAAATCAAAGATGCTGTAGAAAAAACGTACGGTGTATCTGTGGTTTCTGTTAGTACTTTAGTTTCTGCTCCAAAAGTGAAAACTCGTTACACAAAAACAGGTTTTCAAACTGGAAAAACAAATAAGTTGAAAAAAGCGATCGTTAGCTTAGCTGAAGGTCAAGAAATAGAGTTGTTCGGATAATTTAAGAATTAAAAAATGTCAGTAAGAAAATTAAAACCTATCACCCCGGGACAACGTTTTAGAGTGGTTAATGAATTTGCGGCAGTAGACAAAGGTGCTAAGCCAGAAAAGACATTAGTTGAAGGAAAATCTAAATCGGGTGGACGTAACAACACTGGTAAAATGACAATGCGTTATATCGGTGGTGGACACAAACAAAAATATCGTATCATCGACTTCAAACGTGATAAAGAAGGTGCTGCAACTGTAGAATCTGTACAATACGATCCAAACAGAACTGCATTCATCGCTTTATTATCTTACGAAGATGGTGAAAAACGTTACATTATTGCTCAAAATGGTTTGAAAGCTGGACAAGTAATTGTTTCAGGAGATAACGTAGAACCAGAAGTAGGTAATGCTATGAAGCTTAAAAACATCCCATTAGGTACAGTAATCTCTTGTATTGAGTTACGTCCAGGGCAAGGAGCGGTTATGGCAAGAAGTGCAGGTACTTATGCTCAATTAGTTGCGCGTGATGGTAAATATGCTATCGTTAAGTTACCAAGTGGTGAATCAAGAATGATTTTAGTGGAGTGTAAAGCAACAGTAGGTGTTGTTTCTAACACAGATCATCAGTTAGAAGTTTCTGGTAAAGCAGGACGTTCAAGATGGCAAGGTCGTCGTCCAAGAACTCGTGCAATGGTTATGAACCCAGTTGATCACCCAATGGGTGGTGGTGAAGGTCGTGCGACAGGAGGTATCCCTCGTTCTCGTAACGGTATTCCAGCTAAAGGTTACAAAACTCGTGACAAAAAGAAAGCGTCTAACAAATATATTGTTGAAAGAAGAAAAAAATAATTTATGGCACGTTCATTAAAAAAAGGACCATTCATCCACTATAAATTAGAAAAGAAAGTTTTAGCTAACGTAGAAGCGGGTAGCAAAAACGTGATCAAAACATGGTCAAGAGCATCTATGATTTCTCCTGATTTTGTTGGTCAAACTATCGCAGTACACAACGGGAAACAATTTATCCCAGTTTATGTAACTGAGAATATGGTAGGTCATAAATTAGGTGAGTTCGCTCCTACACGTACTTTTAGAGGTCATGCCGGAGCTAAAAACAAAGGAAAAAAATAGTAGAAGGCCATGGGATCTAGAAAAAGATTAAGTAACGAAAAAATCAAAGAAGCTAACAAGCAGTTGGCTTTTGCGAAATTAAATAATGTTCCTACTTCTCCTCGTAAGATGAGATTAGTAGTAGATATTATCCGTGGAGTTGAAATTCAAAAAGCTTTAGGTATTTTAAAATATACTAAAAACCACGCTTCAATCCGTTTAGAAAAATTGTTATTAAGCGCTATCGCTAACTGGCAAATCAAAAACGAAGGAGCTGATGTAGAAGAAGCTGGATTATATGTAAAAGAAATCTCTGTTGACAGTGCACGTCAATTAAAAAGAATTCGTACTGCTCCTCAAGGTAGAGCACATAGAATCAGAAAACGTTCAAACCATGTGACTTTGGTTTTAGGAACTAAAGAAGATAAACAAAAAGTACAAGATTAATAGATATGGGACAAAAAACTAATCCAATCGGAAATCGTTTAGGAATCATCAGAGGATGGGATTCTAACTGGTACGGTGGAAATGATTACGGTGATAAAATTGCAGAAGATGCAAAAATTCGTACTTATTTAAGAGCGCGTTTATCTAAAGCCGGTGTTTCTCGTATTTATATCGATCGTACTTTAAAATTAGTTACAGTTACAGTAACTACTGCTCGTCCAGGTATCATCATTGGTAAAGGTGGACAAGAAGTTGACAAATTAAAAGAAGAGTTAAAGAAAATCACTGGTAAAGAGGTTCAAATTAACATCTTCGAAATTAAGAGACCAGAATTAGATGCAATCTTAGTAGGTGATAGTATCGCTCGTCAAATTGAGAATCGTATTTCTTACCGTCGTGCAATCAAAATGGCTATTCAATCTGCAATGAGAATGAACGCTGAAGGAATTAAAGTTCAAATCTCTGGTCGTTTAAACGGTGCAGAGATGGCACGTTCTGAAACTTATAAAGACGGACGTATTCCTTTGTCTACATTCCGTGCAGACATTGATTACCACATTTCAGAAGCTCATACAACTTACGGTCGTTTAGGGATCAAAGTATGGATCATGAAAGGTGAAGTATATGGTAAGAGAGAATTATCTCCATTAGTTGGTTTACAGAAAAAACAAAAAAAATCTGATAACAACAGAAAAGGAGGTGAGAGATCTAATAATAGAAAGCGATAATTTAGTTTAACAACTAACATAAAGAATTAAGTAGATATGTTATCACCGAGAAGAGTAAAGTTTAGAAAAACCCAAAAAGGTAAGATGAAAGGTGTTTCTCACAGAGGAACTCAATTAGCTTACGGGACTTTCGGGATCAAATCTTTAGACGAAGCGTTTATTACAGCACGTCAAATCGAGGCAGCTCGTATTGCTGCAACTCGTTTCATGAAGAGAGAGGGTCAATTATGGATTAAAATATTTCCAGATAAACCAATTACTAAGAAACCAGCAGAGGTACGTATGGGTAAAGGTAAAGGTGCACCAGAATATTGGGTAGCTCCTGTACAACCAGGTCGTATCTTATTCGAAGTAGGAGGTGTGCCAGTAGAGGTTGCATCTGAAGCATTGCGTTTAGCAGCTCAGAAGTTACCTGTTAAGACTAAGTTTATCGTTGCACGTGATTTCCAAAATTAATAATTTCAAAAATTAAGAAAAAATGAAAGCAGCAGATATTAGAAATCTAAGTGTAGAGGAGTTACAAGCTAAAATAGCTGAAGAACAAGCGAACTACGATCAATTAAAATTGACGAACGCTGTTTCTCCTGTAGCAAATCCAATCGGTATTAGAGACTTACGCAGAACAATTGCTCGTTTGAATACCGTGTTAAACGAAAAACAATCATAACAGTAATCTGTAACTGATGGAAAGAAAATTAAGAAAAGAAAGAGTAGGTTTAGTTACATCTAACAAAATGGAAAAAACCATTGTTGTAGCTGAAACGAAGAAACAAAAGCACCCATTTTATGGGAAATTCGTTTTAAAAACGAAGAAATATACAGCGCACGACGAATCTAACGAATGTAACGAAGGTGACACAGTGCGTATCATGGAAACTCGTCCTTTGTCTAAAAACAAAAGATGGAGATTAGTAGAAATCATTGAAAGAGCTAAATAATATAAGTTATGTTACAACAAGAATCTAGATTAAAAGTTGCAGATAACACAGGAGCTCGTGAAGCATTAGTAATCCGCGTTTTAGGTGGTACTAAAAAAAGATACGCATCAGTAGGTGACAAAATCGTAGTTGCAATCAAGGAAGCTACACCTGCAGGAAACGTTAAAAAAGGTGCTGTATCAAAAGCTGTTGTAGTTAGAACTAAAAAAGAAGTTCGTAGAAAAGACGGTTCATATATCCGTTTCGACGATAATGCATGTGTATTATTGAACACTCAAGGAGAAATGCGTGGAACTCGTGTATTCGGTCCAGTTGCTCGTGAGTTACGTGATAAAGAATATATGAAAATTGTATCATTAGCCCCAGAGGTATTATAATAGAACAACATGGCAAAGTTAAAAATTAAAAAAGGAGACAAAGTAGTCGTATTATCAGGTTCTTCAAAAGGACAAACTGGTACTGTGTTACGCGTATTCCCTGACAAAGCTAAAGCTATCGTTGAAGGGGTTAATATTGCAAAAAAACGTGTAAAGCCAAGCGCACAAAATCCACAAGGTGGAGTTGTTGAAAAAGAAGCTCAAATCTATTTATGTAAATTGGCTTTAGTAGATCCTGAAACTGGAAAAGCAACGAAAGTAGCAATCAAAGAAGAAGGAGGTAAAAAAGTAAGAATTGCTAAAAAATCTGGTAAAGCTATTTAAGAATGAGTACAACAACATACACACCTCGTCCGCAGGTTAAATATAAAGAAGAGATTGTAGCTGCTCTTAAAGAAGAGTTCGGGTACAAATCTATTATGCAAGTTCCTAAATTAGAGAAAATTGTATTATCTCAAGGTTTAGGTGCTGCTACAGCTGACAAAAAAATCGTTGATTACGCTATCGAAGAGTTAGAATTAATCACAGGTCAAAAAGCAGTAGGAACAATTTCTAAGAAAGACGAAGCAGCTTTCAAATTACGTAAAGGAATGCCAATTGGTGCTCGTGTAACTTTACGTGGTGAGAAAATGTACGAATTCTTAGATCGTTTAGTATCTGCAGCTTTACCTCGTGTACGTGATTTTAACGGTATTTCTTCTACAGGTTTCGACGGTAGAGGTAACTATAACTTAGGTATCAAAGAGCAAATTATCTTCCCAGAAATTAATATTGATAAAATCAAGAAAATTCAAGGTTTAGATATTACCTTTGTAACTTCAGCGAATACAGATAAAGAAGCGAAAGCTTTATTAGCTAAATTCGGATTACCATTTACAAAAGAAAAATAAGAAGTCATGGCTAAAGAATCAATGAAAGCGCGTGAGCGCAAAAGACAAGCATTAGTTGCTAAGTATGCTGCGAAACGTCAAGCTTTATTAGAAGCTGGTGACTACGAAGCATTACAAAAATTACCTAAAAACGCTTCTCCTGTACGTTTACACAACCGTTGTAAATTAACAGGTCGTCCAAAAGGATACATGAGAACTTTCGGGATCTCTCGTGTTACATTCCGTGAAATGGCAAACGAAGGGTTAATCCCAGGTGTTAAAAAAGCATCTTGGTAATCTACCAAACGCTTTAGAAATATTAAATCCTTACTCTTTTATTGAGTAAGGATTTTTTTTTAATCAATTTCTTTATAAGAAATATTTTTAATAACACTATAACAAGGTTTCGCTTATGCCTTAATGGATTAAAAATAAATTATTGAGATAAATAGTTTGTAATTAAAAAATATGCAATATATTTGCAACCCAAATGCATAGTGCATTTTGGTGAAACTTTAATTTTAAAAGTAGTGCATCAGCGCTATACTATAGAATTATATTATGTATACAGACCCAATTTCAGATTTTCTAACACGCGTTAGAAATGCAATGATGGCAGGACACAAAGTAGTGGAAATCCCTGCATCTAAAATTAAAAAAGAGATCACTAAGATCTTATTTGAACAAGGTTACATCTTGAACTACAAATTCGAAGGACAAGACAAACCTCAAGGAACAATCAAAATCGCTTTAAAGTACGACAAAGTAACTAAAGAGCCAGCTATCCGTAAAATCAAAAGAGCTTCAACTCCAGGTTTACGTCAATACGCAGGATCTAAAGAATTACCTCGTGTTTTAAACGGATTAGGTGTTGCTATTATTTCAACTTCTAAAGGAGTTATGACAGATAAACAAGCTCGTCAAGAGAATGTAGGTGGTGAAGTTTTATGTTTTGTTTATTAATCTTTTAAAAAATTAAGAAATTATGTCAAGAATAGGACACGCACATATCAACATCCCTGCAGCAGCGACTGTTGAATTTAAAGATAACGTAGTTACGGTTAAAGGTAACAACATTACAATGACAAGAGAGTTAAACGAAGGATTTGATGTAACTATCGAAGACGGAGTTTTAACTGTAGTTCGTCCAAATGATTCTAAAGATAACAAAGCTTTACATGGTTTATACCGTGCATTAATCAATAACATGATTATCGGTGTTACTGAAGGTTTCAAAAAACAATTAGAATTAGTTGGGGTTGGGTATAGAGCTTCTAACCAAGGACAAAAATTAGATTTGTCATTAGGTTTCTCTCACAACATCATTATCGAATTACCAACAGAAGTTAAAGTTGAAACTTTAACAGAGAAAGGTAAAAGCCCTATTATTACATTATCATCACATGATAATCAATTATTAGGAATGGTTGTAGCTAAAATCCGTTCTTACCGTAAGCCAGAGCCTTACAAAGGAAAAGGAATTAAGTTCGTAGGAGAAATTATTAGAAGAAAAGCAGGTAAATCTGCATAAAAATCATTGAAAAATGGCATTATCTAAAGTAGAAAAAAGACAAAAAATAAAAAGACGCGTGCGTCGAAATATTTTTGGAACAGAAACTAAACCTCGTTTGTCAGTTTACCGTTCTAACAAAGAAATTTACGCTCAAATTATTGACGATAACAATGGAGTAACTTTAGCTTCTGCATCATCTCGTGAAAAAGGTGTTGCTGTAGAAGGTACAAAATCTGAAGTTTCTGCATCAGTTGGTAAAGCTTTAGCTGCAAAAGCTATCGCAAAAGGAATTGAAACTGTCGTTTTTGATCGTAACGGTTTCGTGTATCATGGTAGAATCAAAGCTTTAGCAGACGGTGCTAGAGAAGGTGGATTAAAATTCTAAAAAAGAGAAAGAAATTATGTTAGGATTTAAAAACGTAGAAAGAGTAAAACCAACAGGTTTAGATTTAAAAGATCGTTTAGTTGGAGTACAACGTGTTACTAAAGTAACAAAAGGAGGTAGAGCATTTGGTTTCTCTGCAATCGTAGTAGTAGGTGACGGAAACGGAGTAGTAGGTTACGGATTAGGGAAATCTAAAGACGTAGCATCTGCAATCGCTAAAGCTATCGAAGATGCTAAGAAAAACTTAGTACGTATCCCATTATTTAACAATACAATTCCTCACGCTCAAGAAGCTCGTTTCGGTGGTGCACAAGTGTTCATCCGTCCAGCAGCAAAAGGTACAGGAGTAATTGCAGGTGGTACAGTACGTGCGGTATTAGAATCAGTTGGTGTACATGATGTATTATCAAAATCAAAAGGTTCTTCTAACCCTCACAATGCAGTAAAAGCTACATTCAGCGCTTTATTAAGCTTACGTTCTGTAGAAACTATTGCACGTCAAAGAGGTATTTCTGTAACTAAAGTGTTCAACGGATAAAAAAAAGTAAAATGAGCAAAGTAAGAGTAAAACAAACACGTAGTGCAATCAACCGTGATAAATCTCAAAAAGCTACATTAGTTGCTTTAGGTTTAAGAAAGTTGAATCAAGTAGTAGAGCACGAATCAACTCCTCAAATCGAAGGAATGATTCGTAAAATCTCACACTTAGTAGTAGTAGAAAGAGCTTAATCGCTTTAACCTTTTAAAAATTATTAAAAATGAATTTAAGTAATTTAAAACCAGCTGCTGGTTCAGTACAAAATAAATTCCGTAAAGGTAGAGGTGAAGGTAGTGGAAACGGTTTGACTGCAGGTCGTGGACACAAAGGTGCTAAATCTCGTTCTGGTTATTCAAGAAAAATCGGTTTCGAGGGAGGACAAATGCCTTTACAAAGACGTTTACCTAAATTTGGTTTCACAAACATCAACCGTGTTGAGTACACTGGAATCAATTTAGACACAATTCAACAATTAGTTGACAACAATAAAATTACAGATACTTTAAACAAAGAAACATTAGTAGAATTAGGTTTAGCTCACAAAAATGACTTAGTGAAAATTTTAGGTCGTGGAGAGTTAAAAGCTGCTGTTAATGTAACTGCTGATAAATTCTCTCAATCAGCTCAAGAAGCTATTGAGAAAGCAGGAGGTAAAGTAGAATTAGTTAACGCTTAAGAATATATTTTATAGATGAAAGGGTTTATACAGACCATAAAAAATATCTGGAGCATAAAAGAATTGAAGGATAAGTTACTTGTAACTATCCTTCTATTGTTGGTTTATAGATTCGGTTCTCATATTCCACTTCCAGGTGTCGATATTAACGAGGTTAATCGTTTTGTTGCAGACCAAACAAATGCAAATTCAGGAATTTTAGGATTATTAAACTCTTTTACCGGAGGTTCTTTTAGTAGAGCTTCCGTATTTGCGTTAGGGATTATGCCTTATATCTCTGCTTCAATTGTTGTACAATTGATGGGATTAGCAGTACCTTACATCCAAAAACTACAAAAAGAAGGAGAAAGTGGAAGAAATAAAGTAAATCAAATTACAAGGTGGTTAACGATAGGTATATGTTTGGTACAAGCACCAGCATATTTAACGTTAATTACTTCTCAGATTTTACCTTACGATCCAGCTTCGTCATACGCTATTTATGTTATTCCTCCAACAAACTTTTGGTTCTGGTTTCCTTCAACAATCATTTTGATTACGGGGACAGTCTTTGCCATGTGGATGGGAGAAAAAATTACAGACAAAGGTATAGGTAACGGTATTTCAATCTTAATTATGATTGGTATCTTAGCCGATTTACCTAAAGCAGTTTTCAATGCATTTGAAGTTGACGATTCAAATGGTATTTTCTTCTTGATAGAAATGGTAGGGTTAATCCTAGTTATTGCAATGTGTATTATGATTGTAGCAGCTGTGCGTAAAGTACCTGTGCAATATGTAAGAAGAGCGCAAACTTCTAGTAGTTCTTATATGAGATCTGTTACAGATTCTGTACGTTCTTATATTCCTCTAAAAGTAAATGCGGCAGGTGTAATGCCTATTATTTTTGCGCAAGCAATTATGTTTTTACCAGGAACATTAGCAAGTTATTTCTTAGACGAAGGAAGTGCCGTGAAAGCATTTTTTGCAAAAATGGCTGATCCATTTACATGGGAATACAATCTGATCTTCGGATTATTAATTATTATCTTCACATATTTCTATACTGCGATTACAATCCCAGTAAACCAAATGGCTGAAGATCTAAAACGTAACGGAGGAATTATCCCTGGAATACGTCCTGGAAAAGAAACTGCAAATTATTTAGACGAAATTTTATCAAAAATTACGTTACCTGGAGCAATTTTACTAACTTTGCTTGCTGTTTTGCCAGCGATTGTAAAATTATTAGGTGTAGAACAAAGCTTTGCAATGTTCTTTGGAGGTACATCAATGTTAATTATGGTGGGAGTTATCTTAGATACTGTACAACAAATTAATACATATTTATTAAATCACCGTTACGATGGTTTAATGTCTTCAGGTAGAACTTCAAGAGATATCTAATAAGATTTTATTAAAAAGATTTATGGCTAAACAAAAACATATTGAACAAGACGGTACGATTACAGAAGCATTATCTAATGCAATGTTTCGTGTAGAATTAGAAAATGGGCATGTTGTAACATGTAACATATCTGGTAAAATGCGAATGCACTATATCAAATTATTACCAGGTGATAGAGTTAAAATAGAGATGTCTCCTTACGATTTATCAAAAGGTAGAATATCTTATAGATACTAAAAGAAATAATAACGACTGGTGATAGAGTTAATGTAAATACGTTAACTCTATCGGATTATAAATAAATTTACAAAGATGAAAATTAGAGCATCCATTAAAAAGAGAAGTGCTGACTGTAAAATTGTGCGTCGTAAAGGACGTTTGTATGTGATCAACAAAAAGAATCCTAAGTTTAAACAAAGACAAGGTTAATTATTTAGAATTATGGCAAGAATTTCAGGTGTAGATTTACCTAAAAATAAAAGAGGGGTAATCGGACTTACATACATTTACGGGATCGGAAGAAGCAGTGCTTCTAAAATCTTAGCTGAGAACAATATCTCAGAAGATACTAAAGTTAGCGAATGGACTGATGAAGAAATCAACGCAATCCGTGCATCGATCAATGAAACTTTCAAAGTTGAAGGTGAATTAAGATCAGAAATCCAATTAAACATCAAACGTTTAATGGATATCGGATGTCAGAGAGGTATTCGTCACAGATTAGGTTTACCATTACGTGGTCAAAGAACAAAAAATAACTCACGTACAAGAAAAGGTAAAAAGAAAACAGTTGCTAACAAGAAAAAAGCCACTAAATAATAAATAGGATCATGGCAAAAAATCAGAAAGTAGTAAAGAAAAGAAAAGTAGTTATTGAAGCTACTGGACAAGCTCATATTCAAGCATCGTTTAACAACGTTATCGTTACATTAACGAACAAAAACGGTGAAGTTATCTCTTGGTCTTCAGCAGGTAAAATGGGATTCCGTGGATCTAAAAAGAACACGCCTTACGCTGCTCAAGTAGCTGCTCAAGATGCAACAACAGTTGCATACGAAGCAGGATTAAGAAGAGTTAAAGTATTCGTGAAAGGACCAGGTCAAGGTCGTGAATCTGCTATTAGAACAATTCATAACGGTGGTATCGAGGTTTCTGAAATCGTTGATGTTACTCCATTACCACATAATGGATGTCGTCCACCTAAAAAGAGAAGAGTTTAATCATTTTTCTCAATTTAATTATTTAATATATTTAATAGTAACAAATCATGGCAAGATATACAGGACCAAAAACTAAAATTGCAAGAAAATTTGGAGCACCAATTTTCGGAGACGATAAATCTTTTGAGAAAAAGAAATATCCTCCAGGGCAACACGGACCTAACAAAAGAAGAGCTAAAAAATCAGAATACGCTATTCAGTTAACTGAAAAACAAAAAGCGAAATATACTTACGGTATCTTAGAGAAACAATTTGCTAACTTATACAAAAAAGCAAATGCTTCTAAAGGAATTACAGGTGAAGTATTATTACAATTATGTGAATCTCGTTTAGATAACGTAGTTTACCGTTTAGGTATTGCAAACTCACGTAGTGCTGCACGTCAATTAGTATCGCACAAACACGTAACTGTAAACGGAGAAATCGTGAACATCCCATCTTATCAATTGAAAGCTGGTGACGTTATCGCTGTTAGAGAAAAATCTAAATCTTTAACTGCAATCACAAACTCTTTACACGCACGTAGCGAGTACGATTGGTTAGTTTGGAATGATGAGCAAAAAGCTGGTACTTTTACAAAAGCTCCAGAAAGAGTTCAAATCCCAGAAGATATCAAAGAGCAATTAATCGTCGAGTTATATTCTAAATAAACCTTAAAATCAGACTAATAAAATGACTATTTTAAATTTCATCAAACCTGACAAAGTAATCTTAGTAGAGTCTGACTCGCAATTCGGACAATTTGAGTTCCGTCCATTAGAGCCAGGATACGGGATTACAGTTGGAAATGCTCTACGTAGAGTTTTACTTTCTTCTTTGGAAGGATATGCCATCACTTCGATCAAAATTGAAGGTGTTGAGCACGAATTTTCAACTATTCCAGGAGTAGTGGAAGATGTTACAGAGATCATTTTAAATCTGAAAAAGGTTCGTTTTAAGAAACAAATTGATGAATCAGATGCTGAAACTGTAACTGCTACTATCTCAGGGCAAGATCAATTAACAGCAGGTGATTTAGGGAAATTTATTTCTGGATTCCAAGTTTTAAACCCTGAATTAGTAATCGCTAACTTAGACGCTAAAGTTAATGTAACTATTACATTTACAATCGAAAAAGGTAGAGGATACGTACCAGCTGATGAGAATAAAAAGGCTTCTGCGCCAATCGGGACTATAGCAATTGATTCTATTTACACTCCTATTAAGAATGTAAAATACGCAATTGAAAACTATCGTGTAGAACAAAAAACAGATTACGAAAAATTAGTTTTCGAAATTACTACAGATGGATCTATAACACCTCAAGATGCTTTAACTGAAGCAGCTAAAATCTTAATTCACCACTTTATGTTGTTCTCAGATGAGAGAATTACATTAGAAGCGGAAGAAGTTGCATCTGGTGAAACTTACGATGAAGAAGCGTTACATATGCGCCAATTATTGAAAACAAAATTGGTAGATATGGATTTATCAGTAAGAGCATTAAATTGTTTAAAAGCAGCTGAAGTTGAAACATTAGGCGAATTAGTTTCTTTCGCTAAGTCTGACTTAATGAAATTCAGAAACTTTGGTAAGAAATCTCTTACAGAGTTAGAAGAATTGGTGGACAGCAAAGGTCTTAACTTTGGAATGGACATCGTAAAATATAAGTTAGACGTAGAATAATTTTATTAAAAAATGAGACACGGAAAAAAATTTAACCATTTAGGTAGAACTGCCTCTCATAGAAGAGCTTTATTATCTAATCTAGCTATAGCGTTGATTACTCACAAGAGAATCAACACAACAGTAGCAAAGGCGAAAGCATTACAAACATATGTTGAGCCTTTATTGACAAAGTCTAAAACAGACGATACGAACAACCGTCGCGTTGTATTTTCATACTTACAAGATAAAGAAGCTGTAACTGAATTATTCAGAACTGTAGCTCCTAAAATTGCTAATCGCCCAGGAGGATACACTCGTATCATCAAAACTGGTTTCCGTTTAGGTGATGGTGCTGATACAGCAATGATCGAGTTAGTAGATTTCAATGATATCTACACTAACACGAAAGTTGAAAAGAAAGCAACTACACGTCGTAGTAGAAAAAGTACGAAAACAGAAGAAGCTGCTCCAGCTGCTGAAACTGAAAGTACAGAAGAAGCATAATCTATTCGATTATAATATGAAAAGCCTCCCAAATTGGGAGGCTTTTTTTATATGGAAGATTAAAAAAATAAGTATATTTTTACTTTAAAATATTATTGTATGAAACAAATCTATACTTTATTAACTTTTTTAAGTTTTATTACTATTTCTCAAGCACAGACTACATTAGGAATGCGATTAGGAGCTAATTTGTCGAATGTTAATTTTTCGGACGATAATGATTTAATAGATTCCAAATTCAAATTTGGTCCTACAGTTGGAGTATATTTTAATATACCAGTTAATAAATCAGTTGCTATTCAACCAGAACTTTTATATTCTTCTCAAGGTTTCAAAACCAAAGAGACTATTCATCTTGATGGTTTAACTTATGAATCGGAAGGTAAATTTAAAACAGATTATATAACTTTACCAGTTCTTGCAAAGTATAAAATAGAAAACGGAATGACGTTCGAAGTTGGTCCTAAACTTTCTTATTTTTATTTAGGAAAATATACACGTCAAATTGATATCAGAAATAACCAAGGAATTATAGAAACAATTTCTGATAATATAGATTTGAAAAATGATACAGATGATTTTAAAGATTTAGATTTCTCTATTGTAGGTGGAATTGGTTATGATTTTAAGTTTGGTGCTTCTATTAATGTACGTTATACGTACGGAATTACAAATTTCAACAAAGCTGATGATTTAAAATCACGAAACAACTATTTTAGTTTGTCAGTTGCAGTACCATTTAATTAAATAAAGAAAAGTCATTCAGTTGAATGGCTTTTTTGTTTTTAAATAGAAAATACTGTAAATATTTATGTATGATAGTTTTAGAATCTTAGTGTTAAAAAATCAACTAAAATCCTTATTTTTGGATTGATTTTGGCAATAAACCAATTATCACATATAAATTTGATATGAAAAAATTACTATTCATGATGGCTGTCGCAATGACAGTAGTTTCATGCAAAAAAGAGGATAAAGTCGTAGGTAAAGATAAAGATGGTAAAGAATTAATTGTAAATGAAAAAGGTGATACCGTTACCAAAGCAGAAACAACAGATTCTTTGGTAGTCGAATCACCTGTAGTTGCAGAAGTTGTAGCTATAGCAAAAGGTGCTGATGACAAATATGCATACAAATATAATTTAGAGATCGGAAAAACGTATCCGATGACATTAGGTATTAAAACAACACATTCAGCTACTGACGGGAAGCAATCTCAGAAAATGTCAAGCGAAAGTAAAAAACAGATTGATTATACCGTAAAAGATTTTAAAAATGGTGTATATACATTAGAAGTAAAATCAAAACAGTATAGCGAAAAAATGACTGATCCATCTGGAAAATCAATTTCGTATGATACAAATGCTGCAAAACCTGCAAATAAAGATATTGCCGTTTCTTGGTCAATCTATAAAGCGATGACGGGAAAAACGTATACAATGAAAGTTGATGAGAAAGGAAAAGTTGTAAGTGTTGATGGATTAGAATCTATCAAAACGTCAATTCTTAATTCTGTAAAATCGCAAGTAAATGCAGAAGAATTTAAATTCTTTACGCAAGTCATCAATAATTCATTAAACAAAGAAGCGATTTCATCTCAATTTGAGGAAACGATGAATATTTTTCCGAATAAAACATTGGCTTTAAAAGAATCTTGGAGTGATAGCCAAAAAATTGATCAAGGTCCAATGAAAGGAAATATTTCGATGAAAAGAACTTTAGCAAGTGTAGAACCTACAAATACGACAATTACGGTGAATGGAACACAGAGTTTGAAAGGTAATGAGTCACAAGAAGGTGTTACAATGTCAGCGAATAGTAGTGCGAATGTCGATGGGAAAATTTTGTTGGACACTAAATCTGGTTGGATCAACAAAGTTAATTTAACGAAAAAGGAAACATTAAAACGTACAGTAGAAGCACAAGGTCAAAAACAAACAATGACGGAATCGGTTACTACTGTCACAACAGTCAACTAAAATGAAAACAATTCTTTGGATTTTAATTTTAAGTATTATTTTCTTATTCATTTTTAGATTTTTAAGAAAAGTATTTGCTGTTAAAAAAGTTTTTCAAGAAGCCATTAATCAGCAAAGAAATGCTTATAATCAAAGTCAAAATTCGAATGATTCGTACAACGAATCGAAACAAAATACGTCTTTCGATAAGCCGAAATACAATATAGACGCCGAAACGGTAGATTACGAAATAATCGAGGAAAAAAAGCATGAAAAATAAAAAGAATTTACTCTACATTCTTATCTCATTGCTACTTTTTGTGGTGATTGCATTGGTGTATTGTGCGCCAGTTTTATCGGGAAAATCTGTTATTCAACCCGATATTATCAATTACAAAGGTAGTGCGCAAGAAATGTTGACTTACCAAGAAAAAACGGGTGAGAATGTCTATTGGTCTGACGCTATGTTTGGTGGTATGCCAACCTATCAAACAGGTGCTAAATATAATTTTGATGTAATCAAAACGATTGATGGATTATTTAGATTTTTACCACGTCCAGCAGACTATATTTTCTTAGTATTTACTGGTTTTTTTATTCTGGGTTTAACTGTTTTTAAGAAGTGGAAATACGCTTTAGTTGGTGCAATTTTCTTTGCATTTGGTTCGTATTATTTCGAATTGATTGCAGCCGGACATAACGGGAAATTACATACAATAGGCTATTTTGCACCTTTAGTTGCTGGTATTCTTTTGTTGTATCGTAAAAAATATATCGCAGGTTTTGTTTTAACGACGCTATTTATGGGCTTGCAATTACAAGCGAACCATATTCAAATGACCTACTATTTGTTTTTGGCGATGTTAGTTTTTGCAATTGTTCAGTTTGTAGACAGTTTCAAGAGAAAAGAATTACCCGATTTCTTCAAATCATCTGCATTGGTTGTTGTAGCGGTTATTATTGCTGCGGGATTAAATGCAAATCGATTATTATCGACATACGAATACAGTAAAGAGACGACGCGTGGAAAATCTGAAATGACGTTGTTGAAAAAGAATTCAAACGGATTAGATCATGATTATATCACACAATGGAGTTATGGAAAATTAGAAACATTAAATCTATTTATTCCAAATTTAATGGGTGGTGGTTCACAAACTGATCCAGAGGATTTACAACATTATATATCCGAATTACAAAATACACAATATAGTTTAGGAGAAGACGAGTTTAATCAACAAGTTTTTCAAGCGGTAGCAAGTCAACCAAGAAGTGCTTATTGGGGAGATCAACCAGGAACCTCTGGTCCAGCGTATCAAGGAGCTGTTGTTGTATTTTTATTTATTATCGGAGTTTTTATGGTTCGTGGAAAATACTCGACCTATAAAAAATGGTTAGTAGGTGCAACGATTTTAAGTTTCATTTTGGCTTGGGGTAAAAACTTACCATTCGTTACCAACTTATTCATCGATTATTTCCCAATGTATGATAAATTCAGAGCAGTTTCTTCCATCTTGGTGATTGCCGAATTTACAATGCCTTTCTTAGCAATTTTGACGCTATATTATTTCTTTAATTCAGATGAATCTGACGACTTCAAAAAGAAAGTACTTTATATAGCTGGTGGTTCTACAATCGGAATTTTGATTATTTTCTTCTTATTTGGTGGAATGATTTTTCCATTTACATCAGAGAATGAAAAGTTCATGACTGAGCAATTAATCGGACAAATTCAACAAGCTAATCCAAATGCAGTTGGACTATGGGATGGCTTAATGAAACGTTTAGATGAAGCATTAATTCAGGATAGAATTTCAATGTTTAAAGCAGATACGTTACGAACACTAATTTTTGTGTTGTGTACAATGGGATTATTGTTAGCTTATTTATTCAAGTTGATCAAAAAACCAATTGTTGTGATATTAACGATAGGTGCTTTGGCATTTATTGATGGATTTACAGTGAACAAAAGATATTTGAACGAAGATAATTTTGTGTCAAAATATATTGTTGACAACCCTTTCCCAACGGAAATGTCACCACGTTTACAAACCGAAGCAGAAAATAACAATAATGTTGCACAAATAGCTTACAAGGTTCCGTTGAATAACTTATTGTCGAATATAGCAAAACAAGATCAATCACATTTCCGTGTGTACAATACGGTTTTGAGTACGTTTAACGAAGCTGGAACTTCATATTTTGTTCCTTCAATTGGTGGTTATCATGCCGCTAAATTAGGGAAATACCAAGACGTTGTAGATATCTATTTTTCGCAAGATCCGCAATTAAAAAAATACGGAATCAAAGATGAAACAGGTTTGATTAATGTATTGAATATGATGAATACGAAATACATTATTCATGGAAGTCCTACAGAACCGCAGGTTCAACAAAATCCAACTGCTTTAGGTAGTGCTTGGTTAGCTTCGAACATCAAATGGACAGATAATGCAAATGACGAAATCTTAGCCATAAATTCTACACCAATTAATAATACAGTTATTTTACGTAAAGATTTGGTTGAGAATAAAAACCTAAATGTTTCAGCTGATGCAAACGCGAAAATTGAATTGGTTGATTATTCACCAATGAAAATTACCTACAAATCGTCTTCTAATACAGATCAAATTGCAGTTTTTTCAGAAGTTTATTATCCACATGGATGGACTGCAACAGTTGATGGAAAGGAAGTTCCGATCGAAAAAGCGAATTACGTATTGCGTGCAGTACCAGTTCAGAAAGGAAATCATACGATTGTCATGGAATTTAAGCCACAAGTTATTTCTACAGGAAATATGATTGTGATAATTTCAAATATCTTACTTCTAATCATTGTGTTGGGAGGTGTTTATTTGGGATATAAAAAATGTTCACCAAAAGAGAATGTAAACTTAGCCACTCAAAAGGCTTAATTTTAGAATGAAAAAAATATTAATCATCACCTATTACTGGCCTCCTGCGGGAGGTCCTGGTGTTCAAAGATGGTTGAAATTCACAAAATATCTTCCTGAATTTGGATATGAAACCTATGTATATATTCCAGAAAATCCTTCTTATCCAATTCTCGACGAAACTTTAGCGAAAGACATTAATCCGAAAGTTAAAATCGTTAAAAACAAAATTTGGGAACCTTATCAGTTGGCTGAAAAACTGAATCCAAAAAATAAAGCTTATAAAGGTGGACATTTCGAGAAAAATGAAAACCAATCTTTTTTGTCGAAATTGTCAGTTTTTGTGCGAGGAAATTTCTTTATTCCTGATGCGCGTAAGTTTTGGGTGAATCCTTCTGCAGAATATTTAAAAGATTTTTTACAAAAAGAAAATATTGACACCATTGTAACTTCTGGTCCGCCTCATAGTTTACATTTGATCGGTTTGAAATTGAAAAAACAATTACCAAACCTTAACTGGTTGGCAGATTTTAGAGATCCTTGGACACAAATTAGTTATCACAAAGAATTGAAATTAACGTATTGGGCTGCTAAAAAACACGAAGATTTAGAGCGAGAAGTGATGCAAAAAGCCGACGTTGTTTTAGCAACAAGTTATGCTGATGGTGAAAACTTTAAAAAAATTGGAGCAAAGCGAGTAGAAGTGATTACAAATGGTTTCGAAGAAGTAAAACAGCAAATAGAGAAAGAGCATAATTATTTTCATTTGACGTATTCTGGAGGTTTGGAAATGCTTCGAAATCCTGTTGCTTTGTGGAAAGCTTTAGCTGAAATTAGTAACGAAAATCAATCTTTCAGAGAAGATTTTAAACTTAATTTTTATGGTTCTTTAGCTGATGATGTCAAACAATCAATTGTTAAACAAGGTTTACAAACTAATTTAATTGTTCACGGATATGTTTCGCATCAAGAATCGTTGAACGCGATCAATTCAGCAAATATTTTAATTTTGACAAACTTTGATAATGTTGCTTCGAAAGGAATAATTCCTGGTAAATTATTCGAATATATGGCTACTGGAAATCCAATTTTAGCGATTGGACCTGCTGATGCAGATGTCGAAAAAATACTTCATAAAACTAAAGCCGGAAATTATTTTAGTCACGAACAAGTGGCGGAAATGAAAAATTATATTCTCTCGATTTATAATCAATGGTTAAAAAATCCAAACCAAAAATTTGAAACGAACGAAAATGAAGTTCAACAATTCAATCGTAAAAACTTGACTTCTAAATTAGTTGAAGTGGTCAATAGTTTGTAAAGTTGTTAAATTTAAAAAAATAGAAAACCATCTTTTGTATATCATGAAAGATGGTTTTATAATTTATTATCAATTCGAATTAATTTTATATTCTTTTACAATTCTATTATTATTCATTCCTGTTTCAATTTTAATAATAAATTCTGGATATTTAGTTTCATTAATTTCTACTATTTTCGGAAAAATTAGTTCATCTATTTTATATAATTTACTTGTTGTATAATAATCGCCGTCTGGAGATACAGATATTATTAGCGCTTGCAAAACTTCGTCAGTTTCGTTAAAAGAATCAGTAGAAGTTCCTTTAGAATCGTTTATCGAAAAAATATTCAAAAAAAGACTTCTGTTATAAATTTGGTAATTTAGGTAATCTGTTCGGTATATAGTTGCCAATATATAGTTGGAATAAGAATCAGAAATCTCTTTTATTTGTGCAGAACAAATAGAAGAGATTATGATTGTGTATAGAATTAATAACTTCTTCATAAAATCCTCATTGTTTTAATTAATATAAAGATAATCAAAATATTAGGTGCTATCCCTTATAATCCGCTATAATTGGAATGAATTTAACACAAATTATTCGTTTTTAATTACTTAAATTACTCAAAGATTTGTTTTCTATTATTATTATTATTATTATTATTATTATTATTATTATTATTGATGTAATTAACGTTAAGACAACAATTATAGGTTGCAAACTATAATTGAAAATTAAAAACTAAAAATTACATTAAAATGAAGAAAATGTTATTAGCAAGTGCTTTTGCACTTATCGGAACGTTTGCAATGGCAAATGAAGTAGAGTTTGTAGATGAAGAATATAATAATAGGCAATGTACAGGAGTTAAAAATGATTGTGGAATTGCGCTTATTTATTGTTGGCAAGGAGAACTTGATCCTGATAAATTAAGTAATTTTAGAGATAAAGCTTGTGAAGATATAGAAAATGAGCAAGATGCACCAGAAATTGAAGATTAATTAAATATTAATAATTATAGTATATGACTTAGGAATTTTCTTAAATCATATCTATATAATTTATTCGTAAATGAAGTATTTAAATAAAATAGTATTAGTTATAAGTTTTATACTTATTAGTATAAATGGTTATTCTCAATATGAGTTTACATACTTATATGAATTTAAAAAAGATAGTGTCAGTAAAAAAAAGTATACTGATATTATGAATGTTATCATTGAAGGTGAACAACGGATTTACAGAGGGGAAAATCATATTATTTATGATTCTATAGCTTATACAAAGCGAAAAGTTGATGCAAGTAATATTAGTTCTGTCATGGAACAGACTATGGGTTTAAAAAATAATGTGGAAAATTATACTTTAGAAATTGATTTAGAAAAAGAAATACAAAAGCACTATATCTTTAATTTAGAGTTACCTTTTTATAATGAAGAAAAAATAGAACTACCAATATGGAACATTTCTAATGAAACATCTGAAATTGATGGAAAAAAAGTGACAAAAGCAACAACATTTTTTTTAGGTAGAAATTGGACAGCATATTATTCAGAAGAATTACCTATTCAGGTTGCACCATACTTATTTTATGGTTTACCTGGAGTTATCATAAAATTAGAAGATGAGAATAGTAATTATAAATTCGAATTAACGAGTTATAAATCAAAAAAAGATTTCATTAATTTAAAAGAAACAACAATATCACAAAGAAGAAGAAATGATTTTGTTAAAATGAATAAAGATGAAGTTTATAACTTTGGTAAATCTTTTCAAGAAAATAAGACTAATATTCTTATGCAGGCAGGTTTGCAACTGACAGAACAAGAGATAAAAGAAAGACAAGAAAGAAATAAAAAAAGAAAGTATATTTATTTAAACCCATCCATACCATTTATTTTATAATTTTTGAAAACCCAATTAACACTATTATTTGCTCTAATTTCTCACTTTATTTTTGCTCAACTTACCATTTCTGGCGTTGTAAAAAATGAAGAGGGGAAACCTGTTTCTGGTG
>NZ_CALGVK010000174.1:0-13377 GCF_937930195.1 uncultured Empedobacter sp. | reverse complement strand
AAATTAATCTTATTGTTCTGAATTAAAATACACTTTGTAATAATACATTTTCTTTTCCTCATCAAATCCACGTTCCAAATATTCTTCCGCCGCATCTGGATTAGTTAAATCTAATTTGATGTTAATTTTTGTATCTAATTTAATATCACTTTTGATTTTCTTTGATTCTTTCATCAAAGTAGGAACAGAAACTTCAAAGGATTCTACAAACTCTACACGATTATTTTCACTGTAATCTTTTTTGTATTCTTTAAATTCATCAATAATTTCAAATGGTTTTAACACCTGATCTTCAAAAATTTCGTTGGTTACAATTTCATTTGAATTCAATACATTGATAGAGTTTGAAATAAATTCTGCCTGCTGTTTTTTATCGGTTTTGTCTAATAAGAAATCATTTGAAAAGTCAGTAATCAGCTCCATATATTTTTTTGTATGGTAATTATTGTCTTTTATTAAATCAATTTCTAAGAAATTTTTCTTCCAATATTCAGATTCTACATTTTTATCATCAATAGAATATACACGAAATCCTTCGTCACGATAAGCATCAAGAATAAGACAAGCTTTATCTATTCCTTCAAGTTTATAACCTTTCCATATATTATAATCTAATCCCTTTGATTCGTCAAAACGTAAGAATTTTTTCTTGTTTTCTAACTTATAAATTCCAATTCCTCGACATACTATTCCATCAAACATCATATTTTCGAAAAGTGTAATGAAAACTTCACCACTCTTGATTTGTGGATGCAATGATTTTTCATATAAATGACTTAAAACTTCCTGCGAAAAATCTATAAAATCGGTCTCTTCGTCAAACATTTGCTTGCATTGATTATACAAAACATTAAATTCTAATTTTTCTGTATAATGAGTAAAATGATTAATTTCGAGTGTTTTTTTGAACGGACTTAATAAGAAAGGAACCAATTGTTCTTCCTTAGATTCGTCATACTCAAGTGTCTTATCAGCAAAAATATTTGCTTCTTCCCGAACTTTATGTCCTACTTTTTGTAAACTGATAAAGGCGATGTAAGCATTTTTAACGTCAATCATTGTTTCTATTTTCTTAAAAACAAAAGTAATGATTTCAAAAATCAATGCAAACCTTGAATGATTAAAAAAAATATTAACAAAATTGTCAAACAAAATTGTAAAATTAATGTATTGATAATTAATCTATTATATTTTTTTTGAAGATAATAAATTGAAAGCGAACAGCAAACTATAATTATGGCATGAAAATAGTAATAGGATAGATGTCTTAATATTTAAAAGGTTAGATGATGAGAAAAATTAGATTTACACTTTTGGGAGTAGCTTTTACAGCCATGTTAGCTGTGGGTGTAAATGCTCAAGATAGAGGTCATAGAGGAGGTGAGAGAGGTAATTCTTCAAGAGAAGTATCAAGAAGCCAAGGAAATAGCCGTTCTGAAATGGCTAAAAGTACAAATAGAGTTAGTCGTGTCGAAGGAAATAGAACAGATAGAATTGATCGAGGAAATAGTAAAAGTGATTCTTGGAAAAATTCGAATATAAGTTCAAGTCGTGTCGAAAGTTCACGAATCAATAGAGATAATACTGCTGTAATAAGTAGTAGACCAAGTGCGAACCGAGATAGTAACAACGAAAGATATAACAGAGAAAATAACCAAGGGAATCGAAATAACCAAGGGAATCGATCTGAGAGTTTAAAAAATAGAGATTTTCATAAAGATCCTGTTCGTATTAGCTCAAGTTCAAATAATTATAGAGGAAATCGCCCTGTGTCAAATGTTAATGTAAGAAATTATCACAAATACAATTATAACAATTATAATTTCTATGGTAACAATGGAATTTATTATCGTCCGTATAATAGTGGTTATGTAAGATATATGCCTTATGTAGGGTTCAGAATCAATGTTTTACCTGTAGGTTATGTAACAATTAATATTAGTAATCGTAATCCGTTTTATTTCTACGAAGGAGTTTATTATAGTCCAAATAGAAATTATTACGAAGTGGTTCAAGCTCCAATTGGTGCAATTGTTTATGCTTTACCAGCAGGTTATGAAAGAATAAATTATGATGGAGAGTATTTGTATGAGTTTGGAGATGTCTTATATCAAAAAATTTATTACAGAGGTTCAAGAGCTTATCAAGTAGTAGGTTATTTAGATTAGTATAAGTTTTAGTAGTTAATGAAAAAAGTCCAAACAGCAAGCTGTTTGGACTTTTTTGATGTAGCGAAGAGCAGAATTGAACTGCCGACCTCAGGGTTATGAATCCTGCGCTCTAACCATCTGAGCTACCTCGCCTAATTTTAATTTTTGCAAATATAATTTTTTTTTGAATTTATAACAAAACTTATTTTATTTTTCTTTGGTAGATACAATTCATTTTATATCTTGCGACTTCAATTAAATAGAATTATGCCAAAAAAGAAATATCAAGTAGAATTTTCAATTAAGTCTTCACCGTCTTTGTTATATAACTATATTTCAAACCCTTCTGGTTTGTCTGAGTGGTTTGCAGATAACGTAAATTCTCGTGGAGAAAAATATACTTTTATTTGGGACGGACACGAAGAATCTGCTTTTTTGATGAAATCTAAGCAAGATAGTTATGTACGTTTTCAATGGGAATATGATGAAGACACAAAGTATTTCTTCGAATTAACAATTGTAGAAGACGATTTAACAAATGATGTATCATTAGTAATCACAGATTTCGCAGATGAAGATGAGGTTGAAGAATCAAAACAATTGTGGGAAAGTCAAATTGAAGACCTTAAAAAAATCTTAGGATCTGTTTAAAATCTATTATTTTGAAAATTAACTTAGGTGGCCTTATCATTGAACAAGCAAATGCAGAAATTAGTATTCAGAACAGAGCTTTTCGAAATGGTGATGCTGTAAAAGAAATTTTACGATTTGTAAATGGTGAAATTATAGATTGGGAAGATCATTATTTTAATTTAATGGCCTCTATGCGTATTTATCGCATGAATATTCCATTAGATTTTACACCAGAATTTTTTCAAGAACAAATCAATTTAATAGCCGAAGCTAATCAAACTAAATCAGGTAAGGTCGAGTTTTTTGCCTTCCGAAATAATGAAGAAGATTATTTAAAAGCTTCAATTAATTATCTGATTTCTATTGAAAATAGTGAACAAGATTGGGAGTTTTTGCAAAGTGAAAACGAAATCGATGTTTATAAAGACTATGCTATCAACACAGCTTTTTATTCACTTGTTAACACGTATCGCCCAGAAGAAAATATTGCAGAAATCTACCGTTTAGAGAATGACTATGCAGATATTATTCTGTTGAATGCCAATAAAAAAATGGCACGTTCTTTACGAGGTGCTATTTTTGTGGTAAATGGAGAAACGATTCGTACACCCAAAAAGGAAGAAGGAGTAATAACAAGTGTTTTGCGAAATAATTTTATTACGAAGATCAATAAATCGGAAGAATTTAAAGTGGAGGAATCAGAAATTTTTCCATTCGAAATTCAGAAAGCAGAAGAAGTATTTATTTTGATAGATGGTATTGGGATATTACCAATTACCAAAAATAGAAAAAAAGAATATAATACGGATAAGACAAAGTTGATTTTTAGTTATTTGTAATTTAGAAATCAATTAATTCATAGAAGGATCTGCGGGGGTGTTTAACCAAATCAAGTTTTCACCTCCAAGTTTCTTCATCAAATTTTTCCACAAATCAGCATCCCATTCTTCGAAAATATCAAAATCTAAATCTCTTACCGTCCATGAATTATTTTTTAATTCGTCAGTAATTTGTTTAGGAGCCCAACCACAATAACCCATAAAAAACTTAATTTCATTCTCTTTTATCAACTTTTGATTTACCGCTTCTCGCACATCATCATAATTTCCAGACCAATATAAATTATGAATTATTTTTTCACTATTTCGTATTAAATCAGGGCGTTTGTGTAGATAATAAATATTTTCCTTATCAACTGGTCCACCTTCAAAAACAATAGAAGTGGATTCTATCTCAGAAACAAAAATACTAATAGGTATGTGTGAAGAATGATTAAGTACAAAACCAATATTTCCAGATTCTAAGTGTTCGGTAATTAAAATAACACTTCGTTGAAAAATATCATTATTTAATGTTGGTTTAGCGACTAAAATACTTCCTTTTTTTATACTTTTGATAGACATTTTGTTTCGGTTTTATAGTGTAAAATCTTAACGAAATAATGATTTGTAAATAAAAATATAAAATAAACATTAATGAAACAAGATTTAAGTTATAAAAGAAAAGTCTACGAAAAACAAGCCATGAATTTTGATTCGTTAAGAGAAAATCCTATCGAACAATTTCGTGATTGGTTCTTACAAGCTGAGGATTCTGATGGCGTAGATGAAGCAAACGCAATGTCTGTTGCAACGATTGGCGACGATGGTTTTCCGAGAACACGTGTCGTATTATTGAAAAGATATACAGATGAAGGATTTATTTTTTATACCAATTACAATAGTCAAAAAGGTAAAGCTTTGTTAGAAAATCCGAAAGTATGTTTATCATTTTTTTGGCCATTTTTAGAAAGACAAATTATTATAAAAGGTGTAGCTGAAAAGACGTCGGATAATAATTCGGACGGATATTTCGAAACACGACCTCGTAGTAGTCAGTTAGGAGCATGGATTTCTGCTCAAAGTTCTGTAATAGATGAACACCAAGATTTGGCTGCGGAAGAATTAGAGTTAGAAAAAAAATACGAAGGAAAAGAAATTCCTCGTCCAGAGCATTGGGGTGGATTTTTAATTCGACCAACAGAAATTGAGTTTTGGCAAGGACGTCCAAGTCGTTTACATGACAGAGTTCGTTATGTATTACAAGAAGATTTTGATTGGAAAAAAGAGCGTTTAGCTCCTTAAAAAAATAATAAAAGCCTCTAATTTAGAGGCTTTTTTATAGTATTAATTAAATTTAATCTGTCATTGCTGCACCCGCTTTACGATGTGTAAATTTACCGTAAATGTGTCTTCTTGCAAAGCGACTTGGTGAATCAGAATTTACCATTTTGATGTAGGTATTTTTAGGAACACCGAAATATTCGTAATGATTACCATCTAAATGTTCAACTTTCAAAATCTGTTCGTCCATGTAAAAATCATGAATGTTAGATTTTGTCGTAGTTGTCGTATATTCTTCTTTATTTTTTTCGTGTGTTTCAGGATTAACGCTTACCAAAAAATGATACGCTTCAATCACGACTTTACTTTTTTCTTCAGCTTCTAATTTACCTGCTTCATCGTTCACAAATTTATCAGGATGCGCATCTTTCATCGTATTTCTGTAAATTGTTTTCAACTCTTTTAGAGTGACATTTTTATCAACTCCAAGTAATTTTCTGTGTTCTACAACGCTTTTCATAATTTTTTAACCCTTTTTTCGGTTTGCAAAAGTACGGAATATTAATCACGAAATACTTTTAATAGGAATAAGTTTGGTTAAGATGATGATAAATGACTTTTTTGTAAAAGAAAGTTGTAATTTTAGTGAAGCTAACACCAAACAAATAGAGATGAAGTTGAAAGATGTTCCAGCATTGAAAATTGCAATTTTAGATTTACCTACAAAAGAAAAAGACAAGCTTCTTTTGCGTCTTATAAATAAAGATGAAACGTTGGTAGAGCATTTACATTTTCAATTGTTAGAGGATGAAAGTGACTTGCAAGATCGAGTAAAAATAATTTACGAAAAGATTGATTTACAGTTCAAAAAGTCTAATCACTTAAATAATCAGATTAATATTATTCGAAGTCATAGACAATTATTGTTGACACTCAAAACACTGAGTGGAATTGTGAATTATCATGTTCAAATTACAAAAGACAAAGTGTCCGAATTTGAATTAAGAAAATATATTTTGCAAGAATCATTTACACGATATTCATATCTGTTTAATAAATATACAACAGGTGAAAATGCAGAAAAATTATTTAAATACCAAGCTGGAAGACTCAAATTAATTCAGTCTATTTTTGATAAATTTCACGAAGATTTAAAATATGATTACGAAAATGAAATTCAACAATTGAATGATTTCCTAAAAGAAACACCTTTAAAAAATAGTAGGATTGAATAAAAAAGAGAAAACTTTAATTGCTTTCTCTTTTTATTTATGGTATTAAAAAATCGCTTCAGCAACCTTTTTTGTATTAATCGAGTTACTCATCGTATAAAAATGCAATCCAGGAACACCAAATTCCATTAACTCTTTACATTGCTGAACGCACCACTCCAAGCCAATTTCTTTAATCGCTTCTTTATCTTTTGCTTTCAACACTTCCATCGACAAAGATTCGGGTAAATCGATGTAGAAATTTTGTGGAATTTTAGTCAATTGATTAAAAGTTGTTAACGGTTTTATTCCAGGAATAATCGGAACGTTAATGTCCATTTCTCGACACTTTTGGACAAAATCAAAGTATTTCTGATTGTCAAAAAACATTTGTGTCACAATGTAATCAGCTCCCAATTCAACTTTCTTTTTCAAATAATGCAAATCTATTGCAAGGTTTGGCGATTCGAAATGTTTTTCAGGATAACCAGCTACACCCAAACAAAAATCCATCGGATGCGATTCTTGCAAATCATCATCCAAATAATTTCCAGTATTCAAAGCAGTAATTTGTTCAATTAATTCTGAAGCATACGCATGTCCACCAACTTCTGGCACAAATGATTTTTCAGATTTAATCGGATCTCCTCGTAAAACCAATACATTATCAATGCCCAAGAAATTCAAATCAATCAAAGCATCTTCTGTATCTTCTTTTGTGAAACCACCACAAATCAAATGCGGAATTGCGTCAACTTTATAGTGATTTTGGATAGCAGCAGAAATCGCTACTGTACCAGGTCGTTTTCGCACTTGATACCGCTTCAACAAACCCTTCTCTTTTTGTTTGTAAATATACTCTTGTCGATGATAAGTCACATCGATAAAAGCAGGATTCAATTCCACTAAAGGATCCAAAGTTTTAAACGTTGCATTTACATCTTGACCTTTCAAAGGAGGTAAAATTTCAACAGAAAACAACGGTTTTCCATTCGCACGTTCTATATGTTCAGTAACTTTCATTCTTTATTTTATCGTTTAACGAAGTTCGAAGCTCGAATTCCGATTGTATTTTTTTTTAGGGCGTTCCCTTCGGGCGGGCTTTTCGTTACAATCTTTGCTGGTCAGCAAAGGATTTTCACTACAATCCCTAACGCATTTTTTTTGAAGTCAGAAGTTCGAAACTCGTGATTTGTTGTCATGCTGAGCTTGTCGAAGAATCTGACTAATTTCTAATCAGCCAAATTTGGTCCTAACCAACGTTCCGCTTTTTTTAAATTTATATTTTTACGTTGAGCAAAATCTTCTACTTGATCCATTTTAATTTTTCCGACACCAAAATATTTAGCTTTCGGATTCCCAAAATAATATCCCGAAACTGATGAAACAGGGTACATGGCTAACGAACTTGTTAATTCGATCCCAGCATTTTTCTCAACATCTAATATGTTAAAAATTGTTTCTTTCTCCAAATGATCAGGGCAAGCAGGATAACCAGGAGCAGGACGAATTCCTTTGTATTTTTCAGCAATTAATTCATTGTTTGATAAATTTTCGTCAGATGCGTATCCCCAAACTTCTGTTCGAACATATTTGTGTAAATATTCTGCATAAGCTTCAGCTAAACGATCAGCAATTGCTTTGACCATAATCGAATTGTAATCGTCCAAGTTCTTTTCGTACGCTTTAGCAACTTCTTCAATTTCTTGACCAGCAGTTACAGCAAAAGCGCCAATATAATCTTGTATAGTTGAATCTTTCGGTGCTATGAAATCAGCAATTGACATATTTGGTTGATCTTTCGATTTTTTCGCTTGCTGACGAAGTGTGTAGAATTCTTCTATTTTAAGATCGTTTTCATCAAACAATTCTATCGTGTCATCGTTTATCGTATTCGCTTTAAATAAACCGTAAACAGCTTTCGGTTTTGCTAAATTTTCGGCTTCGATTCTGTTTAACATTGACAATGCATCAATGTATAATTCTTTGGCATTTTCACCGACAAGTTCATCATCTAAAATCGCAGGGAATTTTCCATGTAAATCCCATGTTTTGAAAAAAGGAGTCCAGTCGATAAATTCTTTTAACTCAGTTACACTTGCTTGATGCGTAAATACACCCAATTGATTTGGTTTGAATGGTTTATTTTCTTCAAAATCTAATTGCAATTTATTTTTACGAGCTTCTTCAATTGTTAGGTATTCTTTTGCAACAGCGCGATTTAAGAAACCTTCTCTGATTTTAGTATAATCTGTTTCCGTTTCTGTAAATAATTCTGCTTGTTGTGAACCAATTAATTTTTGACAAACGGTAACCGAACGCGAAGCGTCTAATACGTGAATAGCTTTGTCATATTGCGGAGCAATTTTAACAGCGGTGTGGGCTTTTGATGTAGTCGCACCTCCAATCATTAATGGAATATCGAGATTTAAGCGTTTCATTTCTTTAGCAACATGTACCATTTCGTCTAAAGAAGGCGTAATCAATCCCGAAAGTCCAATTACATCGACTTTATTTTTTTGAGCTTCTTCTAATATTCTTTCAGAAGAGACCATAACACCTAAATCAATAATTTCAAAACCATTACAGCTTAATACAACAGAAACAATGTTTTTTCCGATATCATGTACATCACCTTTAACGGTTGCCATCAATATTTTAGATGGTTCTTTGTCAGTTTTATTTCTTAGTTTTTCTTCTTCTAAATAAGGTGTTAAATAGGCTACAGCTTTTTTCATCACACGAGCCGATTTTACAACCTGTGGTAAGAACATTTTACCACTTCCAAATAAATCTCCTACGACATTCATTCCATCCATCAATGGACCTTCAATAACTTGAAGTGGTGACTTAATTTGATCTAATGCTTCAGCCGTATCTTCATCAATAAATTCAGTAATCCCTTTTACCAAAGCTATTTCTATTCGCTTTTCTAAAGGTAATTCACGCCAAGAATCATCTTTCTTTTTTTCTTTTGTAATACCTTTTAAATGTTCTGCAAAATCAATCAATCGTTCTGTGGCATCATCACGTCTATCCAATAAAACATCTTCAACATGTTCTAATAAGTCTTTTGGAATATCATCATAAATCTCAATCATTTCAGGATTAACGATTCCCATATCCATTCCGTGCTGAATTGCGTGGTATAAAAAAGCTGAATGCATTGCTTCTCGAACTGCATTGTTACCACGAAACGAGAACGAAACATTGGAAACTCCACCCGAAACTAACGCATAAGGAAGATTTTCTTTGATCCATTTTGTTGCATTAAAAAAGTCAATTGCATTTCGGCGATGTTCTTCCATTCCTGTTGCAACAGGGAAAATATTAACATCAAAAATGATGTCTTTTGGATTGAATTTTACTTGATTGACCAATATATCATACGAGCGTTTTACGATTTCAATACGACGTTGGTAATTATCAGCTTGACCTTTTTCATCAAATGCCATTACAACAGTTGCAGCACCGTAACGTTTGATTTTTTTGGCGTGCTCGATGAATAATTCTTCTCCTTCTTTTAAAGAAATAGAGTTGACAATTGCTTTTCCTTGTACATTTTTTAATCCAGCTTCGATGATTTCCCATTTAGAAGAATCAATCATGATGGGAACTTTTGAAATATCAGGCTCGGAAGCAATTAATCGTAAATATTTTACCATTGAAGCTACACCATCAAGCATACCTTCGTCCATGTTGATGTCGATAATTTGTGCGCCACCATCTACTTGATCACGCGCAACTTGAAGCGCTTCTTCAAATTTTTCTTCTTTGATTAATCGTAAGAATTTTTTTGAACCAGTTACATTTGTGCGTTCTCCAACGTTTACAAAGTTTGAATTTTCGCGTACAATTAATGGTTCTAATCCAGAAAGTTGAATTTTTACGCTTGACATGCTACATTGATTTTTCGAGGTTCGTATTCTTTTGCTAAATCTGCCATTAATTTGATATGATCTGGTGTTGTTCCGCAACAACCACCAATAATATTGACCAATTTCTTCTCTAAAAATGGACGAATATGTTCACGCATCATTTCTGCTGTTTCGTCATATCCACCAAAAGCATTAGGTAAACCTGCATTTGGATATGCACTTACATAAAAAGGAGCTTTTTCTGCTAAAACTTCTAAATATGGAATTAAATCTGTAGCGCCTAACGCACAGTTTAAGCCAACTGAAAGTAAATCAATATGTTCTAAAGAAATAAGGAATGCCTCAGTTGTTTGTCCAGAAAGTGTGCGTCCAGATTTATCTGTTATCGTACCTGAAGCCATTAATGGAACGTTGATTCCAGTTTTTTCGATCGCATCTTGAATGCCATAAAATGCTGCTTTAGCATTTAGGGTATCAAAAATAGTTTCAACCAACAATACATCAACACCTGCTTCTAACATTGTTTTAGCTTGTCGAAAATAAACATTAGCTAAAGTGTCAAAATCGATGTCACGGTAACTTGGGTCATTCACTTGAGGTGAAATCGATGCTGTTTTATTTGTAGGACCTAAAGAACCAACAACAAATCGAGGTTTGTCTGGAGTAGAATATTCCGCACAAGCTTCTTTCGCTAAACGAACGGCTTCCGAATTTAATTCATCAACTAAATCAACCATATCATAATCAATCATCGAAATGATATTCGCATTAAATGTATTTGTTTCAATTAAATCTGCGCCAGCAGCTAAATACTCTCTATGAATATCTTTGATAATTTGTGGTTGTGTTAACACCAATAAATCGTTATTTCCTTTTAAAGATGTATGGAAATTTCTGAATCTTTCTCCTCTGTAATCTTCCTCTTGCAAATTATGCTTTTGGATCATTGTTCCCATAGCACCATCTAAAATAACAATACGTTCTTTTAGTATATCGTTTAATTTCATTTTACTATTTTATTAAAACCTTATGGGAAGAATTGCGAGGTAAGTCCTTATCTTTCTCTTTTTTGAGTAGGATGTAGCACCCAACTTTCCTTTGGGTTGCCAAGATATCTACGGGCCTAATCCCTCCATCTATTCTTTATAAGGTTATCTGCAAAATTATCCATTCCTTTTAAAATAAAAAAATGATAATCATTATAATTATTATTTGAAGAAGACATGTCAAAATAAGTTAATCATTCCATAAACTTAACCTGATTATTTTTGGTTGTAAAATCATTAACATAGAAAAATATTCTTACAATACGTTAATTGATGTAAAAAATATCTTTAATACTTATTTAAGGTGTTTTAAATTAGAATATTATTAGGTTTTTTGAATTTTCCAGAATTAATTAGAAGATTTGTTTTTACTTTTTAATCATTTTTATAGAATCAAATCATTAAATAATAAAAATTTTAGAAAATAATTCTGAAATTAAATCATATTAGAACTTTAATTAGAAAATTATAAACAAATGTATGTTTTAATATTTGGAAAATTGAAATAGTTTGTACTAAATTTGCCCTCAGAAATAGCTCAAGTAAAATTTTATATTTTATCAAGAAAAGTGGAGGGAAATGGCCCTAAGAAACTTTAGCAACCTGATTACAATCAAGGTGCTAATTCCATCCTGTTAAGGGAAGATAAATAACTACGATAACCATCATTCAGTATTATTCTTAATACAACTGATTCAATTGTTATTATTTTAAAATTTCCTTTTTTCTTCACATTTTCTGATAAAATCAATAGTAAAGAAATAAATAAATGAAAAAAATAAATATCGGATTATTCGAATTTGGCGTAGTAGGAGAGGGGATTTATAAGGTTTTAGAAGAGAAACCACAATTAAATGCAGCGATTAAAAAAATTGTAATTAAAGATGATTCAAAAACACGAAATGCACCAGCTGAATTATTTTCAACAAATGCAGAAGATATTTTAAATGATGATGAAATAAATGTTGTGGTAGAATTGATTTCTGATGCAGATGCAGCTTATGATATCATCAAAAAAGCTTTTGTTAATGGGAAACATGTCGTAAGTGCCAATAAAAAATTGATTGCTGACCATCACAAAGAATTATTAGAATTACAAGAACAAAACAATGTTTCTTTCCTTTATGAAGCCTCTGTTTGTGGTTCTGTACCAATTATTCGAAATTTAGAAGAATATTTCGATAATGATTTATTGAATTATGTTTCTGGAATCGTGAATGGAACAACAAATTACATCTTGACTAAAATGGCGAATGAAAATGAATCGTATCAAGATGCTTTGAAAGCAGCACAAGAAAGTGGTTTTGCTGAAGCTGATCCAACGGCAGATGTGGAAGGTTTTGATGCAGCGAGTAAATTGTCGATTATTACATTACATGCTTTTGGTAAAAAAATTGAAGTAGAAGCTATTATTCGTAAAGGGATTACTGCTTTGAAAGTTGAAGATTTTAAATATGCGAACGAAAAAAATTACACAATTAAGCTAATTGCGAATTCAAAAATAAATCATCAAACAGGAGAAATTACGTCTACAGTTTTACCAACTTTTGTTGAGCTTAATAAAACGATTGCTTTAGTAAATAATGAATACAATGGTGTATTGATCGGAAGTTCGCTTTCCGATGAGCAGTTTTTATATGGAAAAGGAGCTGGGCGTTTCCCTACATCTTCAGCGGTTTTGAGTGATATTTCTGCGTTGAAATATGACTATAAATATTCGATTCGAAAATATGAAAATCAACACGAGGGTATTTTTAATCAAAATGGGAAAAAACGTGTTTACATTGGATTTGAAAACCAAACAGATGATGTTTCAAGTTTTTTTGAGGAAATAGAAGAACGTTATCAGAGTAAAAATTACAACCATATAGTTGGTGTAATTGATATTGAGAAGCTTAAACAAAAAGAAATTATAGAAAATACAAATCTTTCAATAATTGCTTTTGAGTAATATTTAGGATAAAAAGCCTTAAATTATCTTGAGGCTTTTTTTAAATCTAAAAATTAGGGCCTTTAAAATACTTTTCCAATAGGATTTTAAATGATTTGTTTTTAATAAGTCCAGAATAGGTCATTTCTATTCTAAGATCTTTTGAGATTAAAACCCAATACGGATAATTAATCTGTTCGTTTGTTGAAATAAATTCCTCAACAAAAGCATGTAGTTTTTCTTTAGGTTGATAAACTTTTTCTAAAAAATAAATAGTATCATGCGACTCTGCATCTACTTCTAAATAATAAACTCCGTTATTTAAAAAGTGGAATAAACTCTTATCTTTTTCAATTTGTTTTTTTTGAATTAAGCAATAGCTGCACCACTTTGTTGAAAAAAAGAGCAATATAGGTTTCGGTTTTTC
>NZ_CALGVK010000173.1:0-19547 GCF_937930195.1 uncultured Empedobacter sp. | reverse complement strand
TCATTTTTATAATTATTAATTTTTAATCTGTCCAAACTTTTGGGTGCAGTCTAATAGAAGTCCTTTTTTTTATATTGATTGGTAATTTTCTAAATATTGAACGATCTTTTCTGCTAATTGATTTTTATAAGTAGTGCTTTGTAATGTTTCGGCATCATGATTGCAAATCCAAAAAATCATTTTCAGTTCTCGTCAAAATTACCTTGATATTTTTTTCTCTTGCTAATTTTTGAATTTTTTGTGCCAATTCTAACGAATATTCGCTTTCGGTGATAACGCTATTTTTTGATCCAATATCATGTCCTCCATGACCAGCATCAATTACAAAAGTTTTAGAATTTTGCGCAAATAAAGCTGAAGTTGTGATCAAACCTGCAATCGCAAAAAAATAGATTTTCTTTTTTATCGAATAGTGTTTTAAATTATTTTGAAGATAATCAATTATTTATGAAACAAAAATCTAATTGGATATATCATCTTTTTTAAGATATTAATTCTTCAATGCTTCAAAAATTTTATCTGCGATTTTTGGATAATTTTCTTCGTTTGTCAATAGTTTTCGATCTTCAATGTTTGTCAAATATCCAATTTCGATCATCACAATAGGAACTTGAGAATCACGTAGTATTTTTGCATTAGACTCTACAATTCCAAGATTTTCGAAACCTAAACTGCTGATGTTATTTCCTATTTTTTCGCCAAGTATTTTAGATTCTTCGAAAGTAGGATTCAATGGAGAAAGATGAATTTCAGTTCCTTTTTTCGAATCTTTTACATTATAATTTGCGTGAAGAGACAAAACTAAATCTGGTTTGATTTCGTTAATTAATTTCGCTCGATTGGTATTGATAATTTGTTCGTCACCTTTGCGTAGCAAAACAAACTCAATATTTTCGAAAGGATTTTTTTCTTGTATTACCGTTGCAATTTTTAAGGCAATATCTTTTTCTTGAAATTCTTCTCGTTTTACGCCTGTGTCAGTCCCACCGTGACCTGCATCTAATAGAATAATACGTTTTGGTGAAGTAATTTTATTGTCAACAAAATTTGTTTGCGCAAAAAGACCTGTTGTTATAAATAAACAAATGATCTGAATTATTTTTTTCATGGTTGTTAAGATTATTTTGATCAACTTTTAGCAAGAATTGTGCATATTTTTCTAAAAACATAGTTAAAAAAACATTTTTTAAAATAATCCACGCGCTTTAATTTCTAAGTATTTATTGATAAGGTTAATAGATAATTCTTTTGGTTCGCAATAAATGGTTAAAATTCCGAATTGATGCAGACGGTTGATGATTAATTCTTTGTCGTAATTAAATTTTTCTGCAATCGTTTGATCATAAATATCTGTTGTTGTTTTCGCTTTTTGATGATTTAATTTCTTTAATTCCGAATTTTTGAACATAATCAAAACGACTACATGCGATTTTTTAATCAATTTCAAATAAGGTAATTGACGTTCTAAAGCGTCAATTGTTTCAAAATTGGTGTAAATAAATAGGAGTGAACGTTGCGTTAACTTTCGTTTAATGTAAGCATACAATTGTCCAAAATCACTTTCCAAAAAATCGGTTTGTACATTGTATAATTTTTCCAAAATCAATTGCATTTGATGATTTTTTCGATCTGCAACGACATGATCTTGAATTTTTTTGTTGAAAGTAATTAACCCAGCTTTTTCATTTTTTTGGAGTGAAATATTTGCGATGACTAAACTCGAATTGATCGAATAATCTACTAATTTTAAACCATCAAAAGGCATCCGCATCGTTCTTCCCAAATCAATTAACGAATAAACAGGTTGCGATTTTTCTTCTTGAAATTGGTTGACCATTAACCGATTTGCTTTCGCAGTAGCTTTCCAATTAATCAATCTGTATTCGTCACCAGTTGTATAATTTTTGATGTTTTCGAATTCTGTATTGGTTCCAATTTTTCGAATTTTTTTCATTCCAAATTGATTCTGAACTTGAGCAGTTGAATACAACTGAAATTGTTTGAATTGTAGATAGGAAGGATAACAAGCGATCGCTATTGGTTCGTTAACTTTTATCTTTTTCTCAATGAAACCAAAAATAGAAATAAAGACATTTGTACTTCCAAATTTATACGAACCTCTTTCTGTTGGACGAATTTTGAAATCAAATTTGGTGTTCTGACTACTTTTAAATCGTTTTTTCAATTCGAATTCTCTCAATTGCAACTGAAGTGGAAATTCTTCTATAATTCTCACATTTAACGAAAATTGATAATTATTTGTAACTGAAAGTTCTAATTCATTTTCATCTCCATTTGAAAATCGTTCCGGATATTTTCGACTAATTTCTAATGAATTTTTAGGAAGAAAAACCAAAAAAATTTCAAGGATAACGCTCACTATAAATAAGAGTGTTACCATTTTTGCCACCAAGAAAATAGGAGATAAGAAAAAGGCAATCACATAACAAAATGCAACAAAAAATCCCGCATAAAAGAAGCGATTGGTAAGAAATAGGCTTTTGAAAAATTTCATTAACGAGGAATTTCTACACGATCAATAATTTGCTGAATGATATGTTCAGTTGTAAAACCTTCCATTTCTTTCTCAGGAACCATAACAACGCGATGCCCTAAAATTATATGTGCAATTTGTTTGATATCTTCTGGAATTACAAAATCACGCCCATTAACTGCTGCATTTGATTTAGCAGCATCTAAAATGGCAATAGAAGCACGAGGCGAAGCGCCTATGTATAATGTTTGATCGATTCTGGTTTGATGAACAATCGTTGCAATGTAGGTAATCAATGCATGGTGTACAAAAACAGATTTTATTCGATCTTGAAAATCAATGATTTCATTGCCAGTAATTACTTTTTCAATTAACGATTCTTTGTCAATATTTTTGCGTTCTTGTTGTTCTTTTAATAATTCAATTTCACTTTCAAGTGAAGGATATTTAACATATATCTTGAACATAAAACGGTCCAATTGCGCTTCAGGTAATCGATAAGTTCCTTCTTGTTCGATGGGATTTTGTGTTGCAAAAACTAAAAAAGGTGCTTGTAACGGGTAAGTTATACCATCTACAGTGACTTGTCTTTCTGACATCGATTCGAATAAAGCGGCTTGCGTTTTTGCAGGAGAACGGTTGATTTCATCAATTAAGATAATATTCGAAAAAATAGGACCTTGTTTGAATTCAAATTCATTGATTTTTGAGTTAAGGATAGACGTTCCAATCACATCAGAAGGCATTAAATCTGGTGTAAACTGTATTCTACTAAAACCAGAATCGATGGTTTTTGCCAATAATTTTGCCATCATTGTTTTGGCTACTCCAGGTAAACCTTCTATCAATGAATGTCCGTTCGATAATAAAGCTAAAATCAATTGATCAATCACATCGTCTTGTCCAACGATTACTTTTTTCAATTCATTTTTTACAGCTTGCATTTTATGTTGTACATCCGAAAAATCAATTCTATTTTCGAATGGTTGATAAGTATTTTCGTAGTTCATTAGATATTTGCTTTTTGTTTATAGTTTTCGATGATTTGATACACAACTTTCAGGTCGTGTTCATTCGGTTGATTTTTCTGGGAAATATTTTTTAGAATTGTAAAATTTTCAAGGCATTCCTCTTGACTTAAATTTGCTTTTTGTGCGACAAGTTCGATGAATTGTTTGTTGGTAATATCATCTGTATCAATTAAAAATGTTTTTCTCAATTTATATAAAAAATAGTCAATTTTCTTTGAAATAATGTCTTTTACTTCACCATTTTCTTGGTACAAAGAAGAAATTGTTTTGGCAAATTCCACGGTATGGTTTTCTTCTTTTGTGTAGATTGGAATAATACGTTGTTCGCGTTTACTTCTAAAAATAAGGAAGAGAAAAAGTAAAATCAATAAAGTTGTCCAAGCTGCTTTTAATGCAGGTTCTGCCATAATAAATCGCATCATCGAAGAACTTCCTGCATAGGTTTTTGAGGTATTGTACCAAAAAATAGTTTTTCCATTTAAGGGTTCTAAAACCGATTTTGCATAAAAATAATTATCTTCATTCAGTAAATAATAATTCGAAAAGTAAAGAGGTTCAGCATGATATAAATAAAAACCTTTATAAGATTCAGGTTTTATTTTCAGGTAATTTGGATAAGTCTTATTTTCATACGTAATAGTTCCAATAACTTCAGAATCAGTTGTGATTTCACTAAAATAATGATGATCAACTTCTTTTTTCTTCTTTATTTTAAATGTTTTGTCCGTTTTAAGTTTAAAATCATTTTTAATGATTTGCGTTTTGTTGTATAGTAAATCTTCTTCGATAACAGTAGAATCCGCATATACAGTGTCAAAAACGATTGCATCATCCAAACCATTCGTGTCGTCTCCAAAATTATCGTAATAATCTGCGATGAATACAATACCACCATTTCTGGCAATATTACTTAATAGATTTTTTGCAACAGTATCGAAATAAACTTCTGAGCCGATGACAACAACCGCATAATCTTTTGCCTTTTTAGAATCGATTTTTAGTTCAGATAGCTTTTCTAAATCATGTACTTTTCCTTTTGATAAATTACCAATTTCTTTGTGCATCACATATAATCCGTAAGGATCTTTACTGTTTTGAACAAGATTTACTTTCCACGATTTAGGTAAATCGTAGCGAAGTTTTTGCATTGAAAAAGCAATAAATCCAATCAATAAAACAACGCCAAATAGAATGCTTAATTTTTTCTTCATGAGGCTAAATATTGATTAAATTGATTAAAAATTGATTTGAATTCAGTGTATTTATTCGCATCTAATTGAAATTCTCCGAACCAAACTTGATTAAAAATTTTTGTATTTTGACTGAATGTACGTTGAGCTTTTTCGTCTTTAATTTGATTGATAAATTGTTGATTGGTTTTTTTAGGATTCCATTCAATCCAACCTTTTTTATCTAAATTTTGTAAGTTTTGATAATGTAAATAACGAATTGCTAAAGCGTAATTTTCTTCATTTTCTGCTTTGTTGATTAACGAATCAAGGTTAACATTAACCAAATTCTCTTCTATAAGATCAAAATCAGATTCATCGTATAAATTTTTAGCATTTTTTTTCATGATTCCACCATTTTTGTAAACACGGAACGCTATGAAAATTAGGAATAAACCAATTGTGAAATAAAAAATTATTTCCCAAGGTAAGTAAGTTAGAAATTGTATGATTCTTTCGAATAATTTTGTAAAAAATCCAGGTTCAAATTCTTTTTCAGGTTTTGGAACATCATTATAATCAAAATCTTTTCCAGTATATTTTTCTTTAAATGCTTTAAATTCTGCAGTTTTTTCTTGTGCGAAAATGAAAAGTTGAACGAAAAATAGTGAAATTGTCAAAAATAATTTAAACTGTTTCATTCGATTCCAAAATTTGATTAAACAATTTCGTTTTTTGTCTATTTTTTTGAATAGGAAAAATGATGTAATACCACACAATTAGACATAAAGAAAGCAGGATAACAGCAAGGCTAATAAAAATATTAACATCGTATAAACGTGTGATAAATCCTTCGATAAAACCAGCAAGAATAAACATTGGAACTGTACTTAAAAGAATCATAACAGCTTCTTTTGCTTTGATAATCAGCGATTTTTTTCGGGATAACGTTTTAGGAAACATAAATCCATTTCCTAACATAAGTCCACATGCTCCGGCGATAATAATCACAGAAATTTCGATTGTTCCATGCATCCAAATTGCTGTCATCGCTTTACCAAGAACACCTTCTTTGAAAAACATATAATGAAAAGCGCCTAACATAATTCCGTTCGAAAAAAGAATATATCCTGAGCCAATACTGAAAAATAAACCTAAGGTAAAAGCTAAAAATGCAACACGAATATTGTTTATGGTAATTGCTAAAGAAGAACCCGTTTGGCTTCCCGATTTATAAATTGCTGCTGGATCACCTTTTTTGATGTTCATTAAGGTTTCGTCCACGTATTGATTTCCTAAAATTAAGCGTGTAAAATCGGGATCAAAATGTGAAGATAGAATTCCAATTAAAACTGCTAAAGCAAAGATCAGGAAAGAATATAACAACATTTTATGGTTTTTATACACCACATTTGGGACATCTTCTTTAAAAAATTGTACAAATTGATTGCTTGATGTTCGTTGATCTTTGTAAACTGATTGATGTGCAAACAAGGCTAACTCGTTCAAATAATCCTTCGTCTTACTTTTTGGATAATAAGTTTGAGCAAACGCCAAATCATTTGTAATTTCGATGTAATTTTTTGCTAAAACATCTGGATGAACTTCAATTTTATTTTTTAAATTATGTTCAATATCAGACCATTTAGCCTTATTTTTATCAATAAAATGCGCTTCTCTCATTGTAGAGTAGTTGTTAGTGAATCAAATATATGAATAAACTTTTAGTCAATACACCTCAAAACGTGCAAATCGCTTACAATATTGCACCTATCGGAAAACGATTGCTGGCGTATATTATCGATATGATTATTCGTATCATATTGGTGTATGCATTGGCTTATTTTTCTGATTTTATACCTAACAGAGATGAATGGTTTCTGATGGGGATTTATAGTGTGAATGGATTTATATTTTTGCTGTATCCATTGATTTTAGAGATTTTGATGAAAGGTCAAACGATTGGAAAATGGTTGATGAAAATTCGCGTGATTCGGATAGATGGAAACCGAGCGAATAATTTTGATTATTTTTTACGTTGGGTGATTGGTATAGTTGAGTTGTTTTTATTTGGTGGATTTATCGCATTAATTACGATGATTGTTAATAAAAAAGGTCAACGTTTAGGCGATATTGTGGCGAATACTTGTTTAATTGATTTGAACCCGAAATTAGATTTGTCTCAAACCATTTTTGCCGAAGTTTCAGAATCGTATAAGATTCGTTTTCCAGAGGTTTATCGTTTATCGGATCGTGATATTAATATTGTAAAAGAAAATTTTACATCTGCTTTGGAGAATAATAATTATGATATTCTACTAAAATTAACTCGAAAATTAGAGGAAATCATGGAAGTAAAAAGTGATGGTTTAGGAAATATTGATTTTATACAAGTTGTGATTCAAGATCATTATCATTACCACAAAGACAAGTAAACAGTATCTTTGCATAAAATTTAGAAGAAATGAATTGTCCTTGTTGTTCAGGAAAAGAATATAAAAAATGTTGCGAACCGTTTCATTTAAACAATGAAGTTCCAAAAACGCCAGAGGAATTGATGCGTTCTCGTTATTCAGCTTTTTCAAAAGTTATGCCTAAATATTTGGTTGATACGACGCACGAATCTACCCGAAAAAATAATGATTTTAGTGATATCGAAGATTGGGCAAAATCAAATAAATGGTTGAAGTTAGAAATTGTTTTTGCAAATGCCGATAAAGTTCGTTTTAGAGCTTATTATCAAGATAAACAAGGGGAAATCTATGAGCATGACGAGCTTTCTACATTTGTGCAAGAAAATGGCAAATGGTTTTATGTAGATGGAGAGTTTTATTAAATAATAAAGCCTCTGATAAAGAGGCTTTAAGTTATAGTGTTGAGTTGTTATAACGTGTTAAAATATCCAATAAATCAATATCATCCATGCGTTGATTTTCAATTTCCTTTAATAATTCAGGATGGTCTGCAATCGCTTTATTAAGTTGGTTTTTACGATGATTAAACATGCCCAAAGGAAAAACTTCATTTTTTTCATTAACTAAATAATCGTGGTAGCTTATCGAGCCATCCATCGGATGTTGAGAAATTCTTTGATACCATTTTATTTTTCCATCATAAACTAAAACTTTCAATTGATTTCCATCGTTTACATAAGTCACTTTACGATCATATAAGTTAGTGAAAGATAAAGATTTGATATCTTTTGCTTTAATTTTTGCTGTTTTCTTCTTGTTGTCATCAACTAAGATGGATTTTTTATAAAAACTGGCATCGTTAATAAGTTTTTTATTAAATAGATTGACAATTACCATCATTTTTGATTGGATTGTATCATTATTCATCTTCACTAATTCTACATCTACATACCTTTTTTGAGCGTAAGTAAAGCTTGAAATAATCAAGAATAATACAGCAAATAGTTTTTGTTTATTCATATTTTGAAAAGTGTTTATTTTTCTATTTCATTCAATGTTTCCATTTTTTTTGTAGCCAAGAAGCCTTTAATATCTTCAAAATGTTCTTTGACGCGTTTATTTCCAAATTCGAACACTTTTTCTGCTAAACCATCTAAGAAATCACGATCGTGAGAAACTAAAATTACGGTTCCTTCAAACTCTCTCAACGCATCTTTGATGATATCTTTTGTTTTCATGTCCAAGTGATTTGTTGGCTCATCTAAAATTAACACATTATAAGGTTCTAATAATAATTTTACCATCGCCAAACGTGTTTTTTCTCCACCTGACAAAACTTTTACTTTTTTATCGATATCATCGCCTTTGAACATAAATGCACCCAAAATACTTTTGATTTGTGTTCTGATATCACCTTCGGCAATACGATCAACAGTTTCGAAAATAGTCAAATCTTCGTCCAATAATGCAGCTTGGTTTTGAGCAAAATATCCAATTTGAGCATTGTGACCAATTTCTAATTTTCCATTATAATCAATCTCGCCCATAATTGCTTTAATCATTGTCGATTTTCCTTCTCCATTCTTTCCAACCAAAGCAACTTTTTGACCACGTTCAATCACCATATTCGCATCATTAAAGACAATATGATCACCGTAGGATTTGTCTAAATTTTCGACAATAACAGGATATTGACCAGAACGTGCAGCTGGTGGGAATTTCAATTTAAGAGCAGAAGTATCCAATTCATCGATCTCAATTATATCTAATTTTTCTAACATACGAACACGCGATTGCACTTGTTCTGTTTTAGAAAATGTGCCACGAAAGCGCTCGATAAATGCTTTATTTTCAGCAATAAATTTTTGTTGTTCATCATACGCTTTTTGCTGATGAATTCTACGATCTTGACGCAGAACCAAATAGTCGGTGTATTTTGCTTTATAATCATAGATGCGGCCCATCGTTACTTCAATTGTTCGATTGGTAATATTGTCAACAAATGCGCGGTCATGCGAAATAACCATGACAGCTTTGGCTTGATTTTTTAAGAAATCCTCTAACCATTGAATCGATTCGATATCCAAGTGGTTTGTTGGCTCATCCAATAAAATTAAATCTGGTTTGCGTAAAAGAATTTTAGCCAATTCAATTCGCATACGCCATCCTCCAGAAAACTCGGAAGTTGATCGATCGAGGTCTTCTTGCGAAAATCCCATTCCTTTCAAAACTTTTTCTACTTCGGCTTCGTAATTTACTTCTTCTATCGAATAAAATTTTTCGCTTACTTCTGTCATACGCTCGATTAATTTCATGTACGCATCACTTTCGTAATCAGTTCTTACAGTTAATTGCTCATTGATTTCATCAATTTCATTTTTCATCGAAAGATATTCAGCAAACGCTTTTGACGTTTCTTCGCGAACTGTACAATTGTCTTCAGTAAGCAAATGTTGAGGTAAATAAGCGATGATTGCATCTTTTGGCGCTGATATATTCCCTAAAGAAGGCTTGTTGAGACCTGCAACAATTTTTAGTAAAGTAGATTTACCTGCTCCGTTTTTGCCCATCAAGGCAATTTTGTCATTTTCATTTATCACAAAACTAACTCCACTAAATAACGTTGTAGAACCGAATTGAACGGCAATATCATTAACTGTAATCATATTTTTATCGAATAATTGCGGCAAAGATAATTGAATTATTTTGTAGATTTATTTAATTTTAATAAACACGACATTGAAATATTTATACCTTATTTTCTTCTTTTTATTATTCTTTAATTGTAAAAATAAAGCACAAATAGAAACTTTAGAAACTTCAACATTTAGAAAGAAAAACGATTCTCTTGACTATTTTACAAGAAGATATATTGATGATTCAACTTACTTGGAAAATGGTTTCACTAAAAATCATCTTTTAAAAACTATTGACACGCTTCGTTTATTAGGTAAAAATAAAGAAATAGGAAGTTTAATTGGATGGAGTTCAGATTTACATCATGTAAATGATAAATTAGAAACTGTTGTTATGTCTCAAAATATTAGAATTAATGGAAAAATATATAAAAATCAATATAAAGTTTTTAAACAATCAGAAAACTTAAAAAAAGGAGTTATAAATAATGATTTCAGTTTTTATTATAAACACACGAAAGATTCTATCATTGTAAATATTCCGAAATATATGTTATCAAGCTTTGAAAAATTAGAAACCTACGTTTGCATACTTTGTTCTGATAAATTAGTTAATGACTTTTCAAATAAAGAAATCATAAAAATTTATGATACAGTATTTATAGACAAAAAAGTAAACTCTAGTTCAACAAGTAAATATTTATTCTTTGATCCTAAAAATATTAAACAAAATCAAAATTGTTATTTTCAAGTCTTACAGAAACAAAAAAAAGATAATACAATCATAGAAACTACAATGTATTTTAAAAAATAAAACAAATTAAGAATAATCAAGAAGCTAAATTTTTAGAAATATTGAAACAAAATAATATTCGATTTAATTCAAAAAAAATCATTGAATAAAAAAATCCGAGAAAGTGAAATTTCTCGGATTTATATTTAATTTGAAAATCGAAATTAGTTTTTGATTAATTTCTTTGTTACTGTTCCGTTACTTGTTTCAAATTTTAAGATGTAAATACCTTTTGGTAAATTTTCGGTAGAAATACTTCCTTTTTGACCGTCAAATTTCACTGTTTTAGTTGAAACGACTTTTCCTGTCATATCAACAATATCAACTTTGATATCATTTTTGATAGATTTATCTGTAATATAAACGATATCTTTAGCAGGGTTAGGATACATTTGGAATGTAGATTCTTTGATATCAGACGTAGATAATTTACATTCTAATACATCTGCAGGAGGCATATCAAAAGCTTCTGTACCATCAATTCTACTATTTGCACTTCCTTGTTTTGCGCTGTAACCTAAACCACGATTAGCGAATGCTTCCCAAATATCACACTTGTTAGCACCTTCAAATAATTGCTCATCTGCTTTTAAGATTGCATCGCGACCATCAACAAAACCTGGAGCACAAGGTTGTAGTTTTAGTCCTGTCATTACTAACTGTATAGTCATGTTGTTACCTGCTTTTCCGTTATACATATCTGGAGAGAAGCCATATTTGTTTACCATTTTCCAGTTTAAATCCCAAAGCATAGATGCCCAAACATAACCTGTATTATGAGGAGAGTCGCCATTTCCAAAGCTTTTTAATAAACCGTATCTGGCAGGATTAACAGTTTTATCAGTAGAATAGACTGTAGGACGAATACCAGCGCCATCAGGATTTTGACTTGTCGCAAAAGTACCAATACCTCTTTTGGTTGTACTTGTATCTGTTGGTAATTGCGTAATCATCAATCCAAAGAAATCAGACCAACCTTCTCCCATTTGTTCAAGGTTACTTAAACAGTTCGCATTTGTAATAGGACCTGTTAATCGATTAGAAATTCCATGTCCATATTCGTGAGCGATAATACCGTTGTCTAAACTTCCGTCAATATAAGAATCTTCACCTTTTACAAGCGAAGCATTCACAACCGTTTTATTTTCTAATTCTTTTATAATAGCGTCACCGTCTGCTTTGCTAATAGAAATTGCAGGAATTGTAATTGTGGTATCACTACCTGACATATTAATCATTCCAGCGACATTATTTACAATAATAGCTCCTTTTGCTCCTGCGTTTTGTGCGGTTTTTACTTTTGATTCAAAAGAACAATCTCCACGATAGATGACAGCAATTTTATCATTTACTTCTGCTGTGTTAGTAATTGTTCCACATCCATCGTATGGAGTTCCAGTGGTTTCACTTTTTAAAAGTAAAGTTAAGTCTTTTGTTAAAGCTGTAGAAGTCAAAGCTCCTCCCCAAGTAGGGATAGTTGCTTGATATCCACCTGCAATATTTTCGGGTGAATTGATAATAAGTGGTACTGGTGTTTTTTTCCATAGATACATCGCCATTCTTGGAGATCTACCATCTGGCGGAGTAGCAAATGTAGCGTTGTTAATAGCTCCTATTGACAAACCTGTTTGTGCCAATGCAACAACATCATCATTTCCTGTACCACCTTTGTCAAAGTTTTCTTTTTGAAAGTTTCCGTTAGCTTCTGTGAATCCATAGTTGTAGAAAATATCATGCATCATATTGTTCATATAGAACAAGTTTGTAGTTGCAGCTTCCCAATTTGTGTAAGGATGTTCAGTTAAATCCATTGGAAAATCGAAATTCAAATTATTTCCACCGTCAGCATAATCGGTATCTTTTAATGTGATTGTGTTGTATGCAGAATTATAAGTTTGATATCCAATAGAATTATGATCTCTTACAGCTCGCACGTTATTACCTTCTGTTCTTGTTTTTATTGTTGAATCTGCTGTATTGTGCCAACCGTTAGGAGAAGCTACAGCGTTAAAAACAGAGGAATTGGCAAAAGATCTTCCTCCACGATTAGGAGCTTCTAAAGGTAATTGGTAAACATTGTATTGAGGAGCAGCTGCATTATTAACGTCACTATATAACCAATCCCAATCTGCTTTATTGAATGTTGCTAAATTCTCATTATGAAAAGATCCATGGTCAAATCCACAACTTAATGTGTTGTTATGTTTTTCGATAATTTCGCCATTCATTGCATTGATGACAACATGAATGATATCGTTTTGGTTTTCTTTTACTAATTGATAACTAAATGTATAGCTTAAGATTGCTTGATTATCTTCATTAATGTAATAAACAAGTTCAGCAGACTCTTCATTAGAGAAATAAATTCCTTCTTGAGTTGAGTTGGTATTAGATAAAACTTTTAAACCTTCAAATTGTGCGGCTTTGTTCAAAGCATCGTCCATACTAAGAGCAGGAGAAATGTTGGCATTATTTAAAGAAATATTAAAATTCTCTGATGAAGTTTTAGAGATGACTTGGTTTTCCTTAATAATATAAGTTGAGTAACTGTTATAAATCGGAATACCTTGATAAGTTCTTTGCGTGTAAACTCGTTGTGTGGCGTTGTCATTAATTGTTTGAGCAAATTTGTACTCAACATTACCAGCTATTGCCTTCGTTTCGTAATTATCTACAATTTGCTCTGCCGTTTGGGCGTGCGCAGCCATAGATAAAACAAACGCTGAAAATAGCAGCGTTAAATTTTTCTTCATTTCAATATTGTGTTAATTCGAAAACTAAATTAATGATTAGATTTTGAAGAAAAAAGTTGCAAATTAAAAATAAAAGCAGTTAAATTATAAGGCAAAGCTCTTTGAGGAAGTCTGAATAATAAACTCATTTAATAGAGTTTTGTAGAAATAAAAAAGGTCAGAATTCGTTCTGACCAAAATTAAATAAGTTTTTATTATAAATTTTTATAAATTTCTCGAATAACTCCATCAGAAAGTCCAACTTTTGGAACATGTATTTTTTTTGCATGCGACCATTTTAGCACATTATTATATATTTCTAAAGCATATACAACAACATCTGCACGATCGGGTTTCATATTAAAGTTTTGCATTCGTTCTTCAGCAGTCATGCTTTGTAGGGTTTGGTAATGTTTTTTAACATAAGTACTGCTTAATGGCATTCCCAATTTTACTCCCGAATATTTGTACACATGGTTGATATTTCCTCCAGAACCAATTAATTCTATTTCATCATGTCCAATGTTTTCTTGAATCCATTCTTTCATTTCTTCAAAAGTAGTTGGAGCAACTTTGTTTTCTAATAAACGAACAGTACCAACTTCAAATGATTTTGATGTAAAAACCTTGTTATCTTTTAATAAAGTTAATTCAGTACTACCACCACCAACATCCACATATAAATAGATTTTTTTATCTTTGATAAATGCACCTAATTCGGTATTAAAAAGTAATTCTGCTTCTGTTTTTCCATCAATAATTTCGATGTTAATGCCAGACTTTTTCATCACTTTTTTAACTACTTCATTGCCATTTTTTGCTTCGCGCATAGCAGAAGTTGCATAAGCTTTATATATTTCTACATCATAAACTTTCATCATTAAGGCATACGATAACATGGCATCACAAATACGTTCCACGTTATTTTCGCAAATTTGTCCATCAATAAAAACGTCATGTCCCAAACGAATTGGCATGCGGACAATACTCGTTTTATTAAAAATAGGTGCACGACCTTCTTCTTCATAAACATAATTAATCAACAACCGCATAGCGTTAGAACCTATATCAATTGCGCCTAATTTTCTAATCTTCATTTTCTTGTTCGTTTAATTCTTTTAAATATTCGTAGGTTGTGTATTGAGAGCGATTTGGTTTTTTATTATTTCGTTTATATTCTAACGATGATGCCGCTGTAATTTTACGGCCTTTTATATTATCTTCAAAGCTAAGGTTAAACGTATCCATGACTATTTTCTTGAATTTATGATCGTAAATTGGACAAGCCACTTCGACACGGTTATCTAAATTTCGTTCCATCATATCAGCCGAAGAAATATAAACTTTATCATCGCCTGCATTTTTGAACCAATAAATTCGTGGATGTTCCAAAAATTTATCAATTACACTTACACATTCGATATTTTCGGATAGATTTTTAACTCCTGGAATCAAACAATTAATTCCACGAACAACCAAACGTACTTTGACACCTTTCTGTGATGCTTTATATAATAAATCGATGATTTGTTTATCGCTTAAACTATTTAGTTTCATATTGATTTCGGCAGGTAAACCAGCTTGATGATTTTTAACTTCTCGCTTAATCATCTTCACAATTTTTTTGCGCGTTCCATAAGGTGAAACCAATAAATGATTGTAGGTTAAATTTAAATAGTTTGCTCCGAAAAATTTAAAAATCTGTTCTACATCTTTCGTGATTCCAGGATTTGTTGTGAAATATGTGTAATCCGTATAAATCTTTGCTGTTCCTGCATGAAAATTACCTGTGCTGATAAATACATATTTCTGAGCTAAACCATTATCAGGCTTACGTTCAATGTAACCAATTTTCGAATGTACTTTCAGTCCAGGAACTCCGAAAATAACATTAACACCAGCTTCCTGTAATTTCTTTGACCACATGGCGTTGTTTGATTCATCAAAACGTGCGCGAAGTTCTAAAACAGCAGTAACTTCTTTGCCATTCATTGCAGCGTTTATCAACGAATGCATCACTTGCGAATCTTTGGCAACGCGATAAATAGTGATTTTAATTTTTGTTACTTTAGGATCAATTGCGGCTTCTCTCAAAAATTTTAATAGCAACGAATAATCGTGATATGGTGCCATCATCATTTCTTCGTTTTCAGAAAAAGCCTGAAAATAACTGTTGTAGCTAAATGGTTTATTCTGAATAATTGGTTTGATTTTATCATATGTTAAACCAGAAATATCAAAGCTTGGAAAACTCATCAAATCGCGTTTGTTGTGGTATTTTCCTCCTGGATTGATACTGTCATATTCGTCAAGTCGTAATTTTTTCAAGAAAAATTTTAGTGTATCTGGCGCAATTTCGGCATCGTACACCAATCGAACAGGAACTCCTTTTTTACGATTTTCTAAACTGTTTATCACTTTTTCTAATAAACTATGTTCTAAGTCATTATCAAAATCGAGTTCGCTGGCGCGCGTAATTTTAATTGAATGTGCTTCGATAGATTCGAAATCAATCATCTTGAAAATAGTTTTCAAATGATAACGAATAATATCTTCCAAGTACATCACATACGTATTTTCGTCAAACTTTGGAAGCACGATAAAGCGTGGAAATAAATGGGTTGGCACAATCAAAAGAGCATATTGAATTTTATCTTTTAATTGCATTTTGACAGCTAAATAAAACGATCCGTCACGCAAAGGCGGAGCTTTTTTGATGTCGTCTAAAATAAATACACCAACAGTATGAATAAATTCGTTATAAAAATATTCGGAAATAAATTCTAAATAATTTTCTGGAATAGAAGTGTCATCAATTACAAAAATGTTGTGATTTTCTAATTCTTTGAACAATTGATTGTGTAAATCATCGTACTGAACACGCTGTTGACGAACAATTTCATTAATTTCGTCAATCAATTCTTCATCGGTTTGATCGGGTACAATATTTTGGTAAACAATTTCAACGTCTTTGAACTGTATTGAACGCAAAATTGTTGAATAGCGAACAGAATAAAATTCGTCTAAATTATTAGAATAAATTCCCAAAAAACGAATTCGTTCTAACAATGGAACAGTTTCGTCAGAAGCTTCTTGCAACACACGTGCATTGAAAGAAAGCCAGCTGATTTCTCGGTTGATGTATTTTTTCATTTAATTTCTTTAGGTGTAATTATTTTCATGGTTTTACCTTTTGCAATCGTTTTCCAATTATCTGAATCGAATTGTATCCATACAAATCCAGATGTTGGGAGATTGTAAATCATTTCGTTTCCTAATTGATTTGTAATGTCGGTAAACGCAGGATTATGTCCAAAAATAAGAACATTTTGCAATTGATTGTCCAAATTTCTAATCCATTTATCTAATAAATAATGAGAAAATGTATATAAATCATCTTCGATATGAATTATTTGCGAGGGAAAAAGAATTGGTTTGACCAATTGAGAAGTTTCTTTAGCTCGAACGGCTTTGCTCGAAAATACTTGGTCAAAGTTTAGTTCAAAATTTTCGTTTAAATAGTGCGCAATTTTTTTCGTTTTCAATTCACCAATGTCAGTAATAGAACGGAATTGATCAGACACATTTTCGTTCCATTTACTTTTTGCATGACGCATTAAAAATAAATTTTTCATAACGCAATTAATTAAAAAAGAAACAGTAGTTAAATCTAATCATTATCTAACAAAAAGAATTAACTACTGTTAAAATTTTATTGATTTTTTTAAAGATTACCTTCGTAATTTTTAAAATCATTTTTTACCCAATCAGGTAATTCCATTGATTTTTTTGCTTCCATATCGTACATTACTTGTGTACTTTTTCCGGTACAATGAATCAAATCTTCCCCGTTTTCATTTTTACTTGTTACGATATATTCGAAATCAAAACTTTTGTTTCCTAATTTCGATACACGAACGCCAATACGTGGTTCTAAAGCATTAGGACGCAATTCTATTTGATAATTCGCTTCCATGTGAGCAATCACAAACATATGTCGTGTCCATTGCCACTTTTTGCTTGAAGCCTGCATATAATAGGCGCGACCAATTTGAAAATACTCGAAATAAAACACATTATTTACGTGACCAATTGGATCAAAATCACTCCAACGAGGTTCTAAGGGTTTAAAGAATTTAAAGTTTTCTAAGTTCATTTATTATTGGGTTTTGTATTAATTGTCTTCGGGATTTGGATCAATAAATTCGTATCGATACAATTTTACTAACCAAAAGAATACAGAAAATAAGATTGGTCCGAAAATAATTCCGATAAATCCGAAAAGATTTAAACCAACGATTACTCCAAAAATAGTAATTAATGGATGAACATCTGCCATCTTTTTTTGTAAAACTAAACGAATCAAATTGTCAGAAAGTCCTACCACTACAAAACAGTAAATCAATAATCCAATTGCGTGTCCTGTTTCTCCACTTGCAAGTAAAAATAAAGCTAAAGGAACGTAGATTAATGCAGCTCCTACGACGGGTAACATTGCAGCAAAAATGGTTAAAACAAACCAAGTAAATGCATCGTCTACACCAAATATTAAGTATCCAATGTAAGCAATTACGGCTTGTATAAACGCTGTCAAAGGCATTCCAATAGCGTTAGAAATTACCAAATCTTTTAAATCAGTATTCATTCGTTTAAGGTTGCTTGTTTTAAAAGGAATTGCTGAGTAAAACCAGTTTTCAAGTTTCTGATGATTCATTAACATAAAGTATAGAATAAGAAATGCAACACCTAATTGCACTGTCATATCCATAGAGGCATTCAGGGTTTTTTCTAATAATTTTCCACCGACTTGTGTAATTTTTTCAATATTTGTTGCGCTAAATACATCAATATGAAATTTTGTTTGTAACATTTCAATGATTTTATTGACATCTTTTTTAATTTGAACTGTATCATTTAATAAAACCATTACTTTATTCGTCAGCATTTGAATCAATAAATACAATGGACCAATAATTAAAATAGCACTACTAATCATTAGTAAAATTACACTTACTAATTTGTTCCATTTTTTTTCTTTAACCAACCATTGTAAAGGATTCAGAAGAAGTACATACAAGCATAAAGCGCCAAGAAATCCAGGGAAAAAAGCCAAAAGATTTTTAGATATTAACCCAAAAACTAAAAGTATAACTGCAATAAATGCTAATTGTAATAAAATATTATTAGAAAGATAATGTTTTTGTGAGTTCATAGGTGACTTATTGTTTTAATAACGGTTATTGATATTTTGTATGTATCAAAATCAATGCTAAAAATAGTTATTTTCTGTAAACTTTTTTATTTTTAAGCATTGAATAAAATTTTACACATGAAAAAAATAGTTGGTTTAATCTTGTCTGTTTTGACAATTTCTGTTTCTGCACAATCAAAACAAGACAAAGTTGTGTTAGTAATACATGGTGGAGCTGGAACAATTCTGAAAAAATATATGACAGCTGAAAAAGAAAAAGCTTACCGAGAAGCATTAACAGAATCTTTAACGAAAGGTTTTGAAGTTATAAAAAAAGGAGGAGAAAGTGAAGAAGCTGTTATAGAAGCCATAAAAGTGATGGAAGATTCGCCATTATTTAATGCAGGAAAAGGAGCGGTTTTTACACATGAAGGCAAGAATGAAATGGATGCTTCTTTGATGCTTGGACATACAATGCAAGCTGGTGCTGTGGCTGGAGTTACGACAATCAAAAATCCTATTACAGCAGCTAAAACAGTTTTACGAAATTCTGCACATGTGATGATGGTTGGAAAAGGGGCAGAAGAATTTGCTCAAAAGCAAGGCTTAGAATTGGTTGATCCAAGTTATTTCAAAACAGAAGAGCGTTGGAATTCTTTGCAAAAAGTAATCGAAAAAGATAAAGATAAAATGGAATTGGATCATGATGCCAAAACACAGGCTTATGTACCATTTAATTTTGTTGACGAAAAGTTTGGAACTGTTGGTGCAGTTGCATTAGATCAAAAAGGTCATATTGCTGCGGGAACTTCAACAGGAGGTATGACAAATAAACGTTTTGGTCGTGTTGGAGATTCTCCAATTATTGGTGCTGGAACCTATGCAAACAGTGAAGTTGGTATTTCGAGTACAGGTTGGGGCGAGTATTTTATAAAAGCTGTAGCAGCGTATGATGTGGCTGCATTAATGGAATATAAAAAACTTTCTTCCAAACAAGCAGGAGATGAGGTCATCAAAAAAATTGGTCAATTAGGTGGTGATGGAGGTATGATTATTTTAGATAAAAATGGTCAAGCAAGTTTTCCTT
>NZ_CALGVK010000172.1:0-8735 GCF_937930195.1 uncultured Empedobacter sp. | reverse complement strand
AAATCATATTGTTCTTTCATCGCGCAAATTTACGGATAATCAAATCGGTAATCCACACGATTTTTATAAAAATAATGTTTAACTTTTTGGATTAACAAAATATATTAATAATTTTGTTTGACAAATTTGTCAAAAATAAAATAGCACATAGATATGAAAGATGATACGGAAGAATTAATCAAAGAAACAGCAAAAAGGATGTTTTTTGGTGAAGGTAGATTTCATGCTACTACACAAGAAATAGCGGATGAAGCGAAGGTGAATCGTACGTTGATCAATTACTATTTTAGATCGCGTAACAATTTGATTAGCATTATTTATGAAGAAGCAACAGTTGTGAGTAATGAAAAATCGCGTGCAATTTTAGATCGAAATCGTGATATAAAAGAGATGATAGGAGAGTTTATCGAAGATTCAATTGCTACATCTATAAAATTCCCTTATTTGGAAACCTATATCGTTACCGAAATGAATAAAAATAAGACGATGTGTTCTAAATTAATGAAAGATAATTTGGATGAGGTTGTCCAAGTTTTTTATGAACGATTAGAAGAAGAAATGGAAAAAGGAACAATAGAAAAAATGGAACCAATTCAGTTTTTATTGAATATGATTTCGTTAATTAATTATCCGTTTACTATTCGTCCACTTCTTCAGTTAGACTTGAAATTAAGTGACGATGATTTTAAACGAATTCTTTCGGATCGAAAACAGATTATACTCAATACACTTTTTAATAAGAAATAAATTGATGAAGAGGTTCAAATTATTACTTTCCATAGCGATTATAGCAGTAATGAATACCGTAAATGCACAAGAAATTGTTGCACTAAAAGATGCTATAAAATTTGCATTAGAAAACAAAGCGGATGCCAAACGAGCAGATTTAGCAATAAAAAAAGCGGAATTCAAAATAGACGAAGCAAGAGCTGGAGCTTTGCCACAAGTGAGTGCTGATGCCGCAATTCAGTATAGTCCAATTTTACAGCAAATGGTTTTGTCCTTTGCGGGGCAACAAATGAAAGGTGAAATGAGTAGGCCTTGGGTTTCGAATATCGGTGTTAATGTATATCAAACATTATTTGATCAGCGTGTTTTTACAGGACTTAAAGCGGCGAAATCTACACGAGAATTTTACCAAATCAATGCAGAGTTAACGGAGGAACAAATTATAGAGCGTGTAGCAAATGCGTATTATCAAGTTTTTATTCAAGAAGAAAAATTAAAAACGATTGATAAAAGTTATGAGAACACGAATAAAGTTCGCAATGTTATTAAAAGTTTGGTGGAAAATGGATTGGCAAAACCAATTGATTTGGATCGAATTGTGGTTCAATTAAATAATATTTCCTCTTCACGTCAACAATTGGTAAATGCTGTGGAAATCAACAAAAATGCGTTGAAATTTTATATGGGTTATCCAATCGATGAGCCAATTCATTTGAAAGAAGAAACAATTACCCCAAATTTAGTTTTATTAGATCATCAGGTTGAAGTCGAAAATAGAACAGCGTTCAAACTTTTATCCAAACAAAAAGAATTATTAGGTTTTGCGAAAGATGCGGAACGTGCAAATCTTTATCCAACCGTTGGTTTAGCAGCTAATTATGGTGTCGCAGGAATGGGTGATAAATTTTTAACGTCTAAAGATTATTTTTGGTCAGATTTAGCTTCAATTGGATTGAGTGTAAAAGTTCCAATTTTTTCTGGAGGAGCTACAAAAGCTAAAATAAATCAAGCAGAAATTGATTTACTCGATATTGAACAACAAATGAATGATATGAAACTGGGGTTAAGTTTAGAATATCAGAATGCTAAAGCTCAAATTGAAAATACGTTAAAAAGTGTTGATATTCAAGAAGAAAATGTAATGTTAGCTGAGAAAGTTTTATCAAATACACAAAATAATTATCAGCAAGGTTTGGCAAATTTGACAGAAATATTAGATGCCGAAAATGCGTTAACAGCTGCTCGAAATAATTATTCAAATGCTTTATTAGAATATAAAATTGCCGAAATAGCTTTAATAAAAGCCAAAGGAGATTTAAACACATTAATTCAATAATAGAACCGATTTATGAAATCAGTAAAAACTTTACTTTATATATTAATTGCTGCTGGCTTGATTGGAGGAGCAGTTTACATCATCAAAAATAACAAAGCGAAGCAAGAAGAAGAGGTTGCGATTGTAAATGAAAGTGCCGATGAGGTGGTGGTGAATACTGTCAAAGCGAAATACGAAAGCTTGAATACAGATTATACATCAAACGGAACATTTGCACCGTTTCAAGAAATGAGTTTCCCGTCTGAAATTTCAGGACGAATTGTGCGTGTTTTGGTTGATGAGGGGAGCTATGTTTCTGTTGGACAAACATTGGCAACAATTAAAAAAGATGCAATTGAAGTTGATGTGACACAAGCACAAAATAATTTACAAAATGCTATAATGGACAATGAGCGTTACGAAAATGCATACAAAACAGGCGGAGTAACAAAGCAACAATTGGATCACTCGCGTTTACAATTAAAAAATGCGAGAGCAGCTGTTTCTGCTCAAAATTTACGTGTGCGCGATACCAATGTAAAAGCAACAATTTCTGGTGTAATTAATAAACGTTACATCGAACCAGGTTCTGTTGTAGCACCAGGTTCACAAATGTTTGATATTGTAAATGTATCAAAATTAAAATTACAAGTTACAGTTACAGAAGCTGAAGTTGTGAATTTAAAAGTTGGTCAAACAATCAAAGTGTTAGCAAGTGTTTTTCCAGATCAAGAATTTGCAGGAAAAATTTCTTTTATTGCCCCTAAAGCAGATGCTTCGTTAAATTTTCCAGTAGAAATTCAAGTTTCGAATAATTCGGGATTAAAAGCTGGTATGTATGGAACAGCAATTTTTTCCACAAAAGATGATGTTAATGCAGGTAAAAATGTTTTGGTTATCCCATCCAATGCTTTTGTAAATGGGATTAGTTCTGGACAAGTTTTTGTCGTTGAAAATAATATCGCAAAACTAACGAAAGTTGTCATTGGAAAAACGGTAGGAACTGAAGTTGAAATTATCAGTGGAGTAAAAGAAGGAGCTGAAATTGTGACAAGTGGTCAGATTAATCTGAAAGATGGAACGAAAGTGAATGTTGTAAAGTAAGATAATTTTTCCATGAAAATAGCAGAAATATCAATTAAACGTCCCACAATGATTATCGTGTTATTCACGATTTTAACCTTGGGAGGATTGTTTAGTTACACACAGATGGGATACGAATTAATCCCAAAATTTGAAACGAATGTCGTAACAATTTCAACAATTTATCCTGGAGCTTCCCCAAACGAAGTTGAAAACTCTGTTACCAAAAAGATAGAGGATGCCGTTGCAGCCTTAGAAAATGTAAAAAAAGTAGAATCGAAATCCTACGAAAGTTTATCAGTTGTAATGGTAACGTTGAATTCTGACGCGAATGCAGATTTAGCATTGAATGATGCGCAACGTAAGATTAATGCAATCGAAAAAGATTTACCAGACGATGTTGATCCACCTTCTTTGACGAAATTCTCGTTAAGTGATTTACCGATTATTACAGCCGGTGTGACATCTGATAAGTTGACAGAAAAAGATTTGTACGATTTATTAGATAAAAAAATAGAACCAGTTTTGTCTCGTGTGACAGGTGTCGCACAAATAAATTTGATTGGTGGTCAAGAACGTGAAATTCAAGTCAGTTTAGATCCTTTGAAATTGAAAGGTTATGGTTTATCTGTCCCTCAAATTCAACAAGCAATTTTGACATCTAATTTAGATTTTCCAACAGGAAGTGTAAAAACACGCGAAAACTCAACGATTATCCGTCTTTCTGGTAAATATAAATCGGTAGAAGAATTAAATAATTTAGTTATTTCTTCGAATAATGGAATTCAAGTTCGTTTATCAGAAGTTGCTTTTGTACAAGATTCTCAAAAAGAAGTTGAGAAAATAGCACGAGTTAATCAAAGTTCAGCGATTATTGTTCAGGTTGTAAAACAGTCTGACGCAAATGCAGTTGCGGTTTCTGAATTAATGAAGGAGACGATCCAAAAAGTTGAAACAGATTATAAGAAAGAAGGATTGAAAATTCAGATTGTAAATGATACTTCTGACTTTACATTAGCAGCTGCAAATCATGTTATTTTCGATTTGCTTTTAGCAGTTGTTTTGGTTGCAGTTGTAATGTTTTTGTTTTTACATAGTATTCGAAATGCCTTTATTGTAATGGTTTCTATTCCAGCTTCGTTAATTGCAACGTTTATCGGAATGTACTTGATGGGATATACGCTAAACTTGATGTCTTTACTTGGTTTATCTCTTGTTGTAGGGATTTTGGTGGATGATGCCATTGTTGTTTTAGAGAATATTTACCGTCACATGGAAATGGGAAAATCGAAGATTAGAGCATCTTATGATGGTTCAAAAGAAATCGGATTTACAGTAACAGCCATTACATTGGTCATTGTAGTTGTATTCTTACCAATTGCGATGAGTACAGGTTTGGTAGCGAATATTATTGCACAATTTTGTGTGACAGTTGTTATAGCAACCTTATTATCCTTGTTATCGTCATTTACAATTGTCCCTTGGTTGTCTTCTCGTTTCGGAAAATTAGAGCATATTACAGGAAAAAATATTTTCGAAAAATTTATTCTTTGGTTCGAAAAACAGTTAACAAAATTTACACACTTCATTTCAGATATGTTAGAGTGGTGTCTTAAAACGACTACTCGACGTATTGGAGTTTTTGTTGGAGTTTTTGTTGTTTTGTTTGCAGTTGTTGGCGTTTTAATTGGAGGAAAATATGTTGGGAATGAGTTTTTTCCTAAAACGGATAAAGGAGAATTCTTGGTGCAAATGGAATTACCTAAAGATGCAACAATCGAAGAATCAAATTTTGTTACGCAAAAAGCAGAGAAATTTTTACGCAATAAAAAAGAAGTAGTCGATATGATTACAACTGTTGGTCAAAGTTCTGAAGGGTTCGGAGCAGCACAAGCAACAGCTTACAAAGCGGAGATTGATGTTATTTTGAATGATAAATCAGAACGTGAAGACAATTCGTTTATTTATGCTGCAAAAATAAAGCGTGAATTAGAAAAAGAATTGGTTGGAGTAAAAGTAAAAACCGTTCCAGTAGGTATTGTTAGTGCAGAAGAAGCGCCTATTGCTTTGGTGGTCACAGGATCTAATGTAGAAAGTGCAATGATATTTGCCGAATTAGCCAAACAAGAATTAGAACAAATCAAAGGTTCTTCGGAAGTGAAATTAACAACTGAAACTGGAAATCCTGAAATTAATGTCCAAGTTGACCGCGATAAAATGGCTCTATTAGGATTGAATTTGCAAACGGTTGGATTAACCATGCAAACGGCTTTTTCTGGAAATACCGATGGTAAATTTAGAGCAGGTGAATACGAATATGACATTAATATTCAATACAATGATTTCAATCGTTCGAATATTGATGATGTTCGTAGTTTGATTTTTGTGAATGATAAAGGTCAACAAATTCGTTTGGATCAATTTGCAACAGTGACGCAAAGTTCTGGACCAAGTTTCTTAGAACGTCGTGATAAAACACCTTCTGTTACAGTTCAATCTCAGGCTGTTGGTCGTACTTCAGGCGATATTATAAATGAATTTACAGAAAAATTAAACAAAATAGATAACAAACGACCTACAGGAGTTTCATATGTTTGGGGTGGAGACAAAGAAATGCAAGACGAAGGTTTTGGTACATTAGGTTACGCATTATTGGCTGCAATTATTTTAGTTTATTTGGTCATGGTAGCCTTGTACGACTCATTTGTTTATCCATTCGTAGTATTATTCTCTATTCCATTATCATTAATCGGAGTTTTCTTGATTTTAGCTTTAACGAATAATTCGTTGAATATTTTTACGATTCTCGGAATGATTATGTTAATCGGTTTAGTGTGTAAGAATGCTATTTTATTGGTCGATTTTACAAACCATAGGAAAGAAGCAGGAGAAACAACTCATGATGCATTGGTACAAGCCAATCATGCGCGTCTTCGTCCAATTTTAATGACAACCATTGCCATGGTGTTTGGTATGATTCCAATCGCTTTAGCAGAAGGGGCAGGAGCAGAGATGAATAACGGATTAGCATGGGTAATTATTGGTGGATTAGTTTCGTCATTATTCCTTACATTAATCATTGTACCAGTAGTTTACTCCTTATTTGATAGTGCAATAAGACGATTCTCAAAAGGAGAAAAAATTGATTATGAAGCAGAAATGGTTGCTGATTATCAATCACGCCAAATAAAAGAAGAATGGGAAGAATAACCATTCAATTCGATATTTAATAATTGAAGTCGCTCTATTTTGGAGCGACTTTTTTTATTTTAACTATAATTAGTGAGTTTTCTAAAATTTAAAAACTTTATTTTTGATTCAATTATTAATTTTGAGAATTTTATAAATGAAAAAGATATTTCTTTTGACAGCTCTTTTTGCAGTGTCAACTCTTTTTGCTCAACAAGTTACCAATACATTAGAAGGTGTTTTTACAACAAAGTCAAAGGATGAATTATACAATCCATTAAAATTTGATGGAAAAGGAAAAGTAACAATCACTGAATTTGACGAAGAAGGGTACGAGTTTTTTGAGCGCAACGATTCAGTAGTGATTTTTGTAGAGAAAACAGTTTTTATCTTCAAAAAAGAAAAGAATCAATTAAAAGGAATTTCAGATTGGGTTGATAAAAAAGTATACAAATCTAATCTAAAATCTTTCGAAAATAAACCGCAAACAGAGGCTAAATTAGCACAACGAGCAGGTTGGATGGCTCAAAATTATGACATTAATTTTAAAAATAATGCAAGTTATTTGTTTGATTTTGATGAAGAAGGTTTGAATCGAAAGTTAAAAGAAAACGAAACAGCAAATGCTAAACTTTGTAAAGATGGTTTTGACGAAAGTTGTAAAATAGTATTTGCGTATAAATTTGCTGAACAATCAGGTGGTATTTTTGAGACTTTATCAGCTACAGAAGAGTTGAAATTGGAACCCAATAAAGAGTTAGAGCAATTGGCACAACGCGTACTTGATTTAGGAAACCCAGATGGATACGGATTGTTTTATAACTATTATTATTTTACGGGCGAGAAAGAAAAAGCTGAAGAATTTCTTCAAAAAGGATTGGATTTAGGTTCAAAGTATTGCACGGAGATTTCATTAAATTTAGCTTTAAGTGAATTAGAAAATAATATGAATGAAGAAATAGAAGAAGCAGTGGAATAACTGCTTTTTTTGTTAAATGATTAGTTATTTAGTATATATTTGGAAATAATTAAAAACAACTAATTGTATAAGATAAAATTGCTTATGAAAAAATTTTTATCCTTTTTATTTATCTCTACATCTATTTGTAGCTTTTCTCAACTAAACGTATATACAGTTGATGTAACTGCAAATGATATTGTTTACGACAAAGTATCAAATAAAATCTATGCAAGTATTTCCAGCGCAAACGGATCAAATGGCAATAGTATTGGAATTGTGAATTTAGAAACTTTTCAATTAGAAAAAACTGTTTTCATGGGAAGTGAACCTACTGTTTTGGCTATTTCTGATGATGGTAAATATATTTACGCAGGTTTTGATGGAGCTTCTATCGTTAGAAGATTTGATGTTCCAAATCAAAAAGCAGATTTGCAATTTAGTTTAGGAGCAGATTCTTTTCTGGGGTCATTTTATGTAGAGGATATAGAAGTTATGCCAGGTAAAGCCAATACTATAGCGGTTTCTCGACGTTATAAATCCGTAACACCAAGACATGGAGGAGTAGCAATTTACGATGATAATGTAATGAGACCTACAACAACTCCAGGTCATTCAGGAAGTAACGTTATCGAGTTTACGAGTGCAAATTCTTTAATCGGTTATAACAACGAATCGACAGAATACGGGATAAGAAGACTATCTGTTAATAACGGAGGTGTTTCAAATGTAAGCCTTTCGGGAAGTGTTTTATCAGGATTTAACTTAAATTTTAGCTATTTTAACAACAAAATGTATTCGTACGACGGAAAAGTTGTAGATGTAACAACTCAACCATTTGTTATAGGTCAATTTCCTAATGTAATTGGACCTGTTGTTTACGATGAAAATACAGATCAAGCATGTTTTGCAAGTTACGATTGGAATGGTAATATCTCTTTCAAACGATTCAATGCCGAAACATTTTTATTGGCTGATAATTTACCAATTTCTCAAGCTTTTGGTTACACAGGATCTATAATTAACTGTGGAAAAGGATGCTATGCATTTAACACTTCAGACAATAAAATTGTTATTATCAAAGATGCAAAATTATCTACATCACAGAATTATATTAATAATTCATCAGTAGAAATTTACCCAAATCCAACGACAGATTTTGTTTACATTAAATCGGATAATATTTTATCGAAAGTAGAAATTTATGATATCAGTGGAAAATTAATCCATCAATCTTCGATAACAACTAAAATCGATATTAGAAATTTCTCAAAAGGAAATTATATTTTAAAATTAATCGACAATAAAGGAAATGTTACTACAAAACAAATTCTAAAAAAATAAGTTGATTTAGTGTCAACTTATTTTAGTTCTGGACAAAATAAATAAAAAAAAGGATTTCGAATGAAATCCTTTTTTTATATAAAGTGTGTAATATCTTATTTATCGATAGAACCCATC
>NZ_CALGVK010000171.1:0-3755 GCF_937930195.1 uncultured Empedobacter sp. | reverse complement strand
ACAGTCCATCCTGGGATGTCTTTTGTTGCGATTTCAAAATCTTCTACATCTAAAGTTAATGTTTTGTTATCAATTAACAAATCAATTTGTCCAGATTGCTCTAATTTAACAATTTGTTCATTCGTGATTTGCGCTGTAGCAGCGGAAATAGCTTTCATTTCTTTTCCATATTTCGGCCCTAAAGTCTTGAAATTAGGTTTGATAGATTTCACTAAAAGATTTGAAGCTTCTTCGTTTGTTAATAATTGAATTTCTTTAACATTAACTTCTTGTTTTAATAATTCAGATACAGCTTCTAAATTTGCTTTCATTGTATCATTCAACACAGGAATCATTACTTTTTGTAATGGCTGACGTACTTTGTTATCACTCAATTTACGAAGCGATAAAATCATACTTGTCGCTGTTTGTGCTAAATGTGTTTGTTCTTCTAATTGAGATTTAATCAATGACTCATCTACAACTGGGAAATCTGCTAAGTGAACAGATTCTGCTGCATTCTTAGCTGTTGCTGCATTAAGATCTTTGTATAAACGATCCATAAAGAACGGAGCAATTGGCGAACCTAATATAGAAATTGTTTCTAAAACAGTATACAATGTTTGATATGCTGCTACTTTATCTTTTGAGTAATCACCTCTCCAGAAACGTCTTCTTGATAAACGAACGTGCCAATTTGATAAATTATCAATAACAAATTCTTGGATTGCACGAGCTGCTTTCGTTGGTTCATAATCCGATAAAAAGCCATCAACTTTCTTCGTTAAGGTATTCAATTCAGAAATAATCCATTGGTCTAATTCAGCTCTTTCATTTACTGGTATTTCTTCTTCAGCGAAAGTAAATCCATCAACATTCGCATATAAAGCGAAAAATGAATACGTATTGTATAATGTTCCGAAGAATTTACGACGAACTTCATCAACACCAGCTAAATCAAATTTCAAATTTTCCCATGGCTGTGCATTTGCAATCATGTACCAACGCGTTGCATCAGGACCGTATGTTGCCAATGTATCAAATGGATCTACTGCGTTACCCAAGCGTTTTGACATTTTTTGACCATTCTTGTCTAATACCAATCCATTTGACATCACATTTTTGTATGCCTTCGAATCGAAAACCAATGTTCCAATTGCGTGTAATGTATAAAACCAACCACGAGTTTGGTCTACACCTTCTGCAATAAAATCGGCAGGATACATTGTTCCATTATCAATCAATTCTTTATTTTCGAATGGATAGTGCACTTGCGCATAAGGCATTGCTCCAGAATCAAACCATACATCAATTAAATCAGCTTCACGTTTCATTGGTTTTCCTGAAGCTGAAACTAATGTGATTTCATCTACTACATTTTTGTGTAAGTCGATTAAATCATAGTTTTCTTCTGCCATGTTTCCAATTTCGAAATTTTTGAAAGGATTCGATTGTTGAACACCTGCTGCAATTGATTTTTCAATCTCAGTAATCAATTCTTCAACAGAACCGATAACAGTTACTTCGTCCCCATCTTCTGTTCTCCAAATTGGTAATGGAATTCCCCAATAACGAGAACGAGACAAGTTCCAATCATTGGCATTTTCTAACCAATTTCCGAAACGACCTTCTCCTGTTGCTTTTGGTTTCCAATTGATTTCTTTATTCAATTCAACCATACGGTCTTTAACGTCCGTTACTTTGATGAACCAAGAGTCTAATGGATAATATAAAATTGGTTTGTCTGTTCTCCAACAATGTGGGTAACTGTGTTTATATTTTTCTACTTTGAACGCTTTGTTTTGCTCTTTCAATAAAATCGCGATTTCTACATCAACCGATTTTTCTGGCGCAGCTCCATCGTCATAGTATTCATTTTTCACATATTTACCTCCGTAACCTTCTGGTAATTCAGCTACAAAACGACCTTGTAAATCAACTAAAGGAACAGCATTACCATGGTTATCCAATACTAACATTGGTGGAACACCTGCATCTTTTGCTACTTTAGCGTCATCTGCTCCAAAAGTAGGCGCAGTATGAACGATACCTGTACCATCTTCAGTAGTTACGAAATCTCCTGGAATAACTTGAAATGCATTTTCTGCATCTTCATAAGGTAACGCCCAAGGCAATAATTGCTCATAGCGTGTTCCTACTAAATCAGCTCCTTTGTATTCACCAACAATTCTATAAGGAATTGTTTTATTCCCAGCAGCATAAACTTTGAAATCTTCTTCTGTTTCTGCTAAGAAATATGGTTTTCCAAATTGTTTTGACACCAATGGTTTTCCTAAAATTACACGAATTGGCTCGAATGTATATTGATTGAATGTTTCAACCACTACATAATCTATTTTTGGACCAACAGTCAATGCTGTATTCGAAGGTAAGGTCCAAGGAGTTGTTGTCCAAGCTAAGAAATACACATCTCCATCAAAATCATTGAATAAATCTGTTGAGTCTTTCTTTACTTTAAATTGAGCAACAATTGTTGTATCTGTTACGTCTTGATATGTTCCTGGTTGATTTAACTCGTGCGAAGACAAACCTGTACCAGCTTTAGGAGAATATGGTTGAATGGTATAACCTTTGTACAACAAATCTTTGTTGTAAATTTGTTTTAACAACCACCAAACAGACTCCATATATTTTGGTTTGTATGTGATGTATGGATCTTCCATATCCACCCAATAACCCATTTTTTCAGTCAAATCATTCCACAAATCAGTGTAACGCATTACTGTACGTTTACATGCTTCGTTATATTCTTCAACTGTAATTTTAGTTCCGATATCTTCTTTCGTGATTCCTAATTCTTTTTCAGTTCCCAATTCTACTGGTAAACCGTGTGTATCCCAACCTGCTTTACGGAAAACTTGTTTTCCTTTTAACGTTTGGTAACGACAAAATATATCTTTGATAGAACGTGCTAAAACGTGGTGAATTCCTGGCTTTCCGTTTGCAGAAGGAGGACCTTCATAAAACACAAAAGATGGATTTCCATCACGTGTAGAAATACTTTTTTCAAAAACATTATTTTGTTTCCAATCTTCTAACGTTTCTTTTGAGACTTGTACCAAGTCTAAGTGCTTATATTCTCTAAACTTTTTTGCCATCGAATTCTTTGTTATTTCTTCTAAATCAAGGAGTGCGAATATAAGAAATTTTTACATATTTTATTGTTATAGAAACGAAAATCATATTAAATATTGCTTAAATTTATCCCATTATTAGAGTTTTAACCTATTTTAATTCAAAATACATTTTTTATAAACTTACATCTTTCAAATCAATTATTTAACAATAAAGCAACATACAATTTTCTTATGAAAAAAAGGTTCAACTATTATTCAATTCTCTTTCTACTTTTGCTTTTTGCAAGTTGTTCTAAAAACGAAGATTACACCGTTTTAATTCCGACCGATGCAGATTTTGTTGCGTTAATCAATCCAAAATCTATTGCCGAAAAAGGCAATTTCAATGAAATAAATCAATACAAATTTTACCAATTAGCTGAAAATGAAATCAAAAATCAAGATCCAACTTTTGATAAATTATTCAACCAAATAAAAGACAATCCTACTTCAGCAGGCATTGATATCATTAGTCCAATCTATCTTTTTGGACAAAAAATAAATGGAAAAAATATGGTCGCATTAATTACGAATATGCGCGATAAAGATCAATTCGAAGAACATCTTACAACTATTTATAAAGGAATAAATAAAAAAGAAATTTCGTTTGAAAAGAAAGATGGATTTACAACGATTTCT
>NZ_CALGVK010000170.1:0-5484 GCF_937930195.1 uncultured Empedobacter sp. | reverse complement strand
AGAAAGGAGTTCGTATGTTAGACATCGGACACAGAGGATTTGTCGCAAATTCATTCACTATTCCAGAAGGAGAATCATTAGATACGTGGTTAGCTGAACCAAATGATGAGCGTTTATACGCGATCACAGAAGCTTTCAAAGCGGGATATTCTATCGAAAAAATCTACGATTTAACGAAAATCGATTTATGGTTCTTACAACGTTTAGAAAGAATTTTCAACATTTCTAAAGAATTTGAAGCTTTAGAAAGATTTGAACAAGTGGATGCTGACTTAGTGAAAAAAGCAAAATTAGCTGGTTTCTCGGATCAACAAATTGCAGTTTTAGTTAAAGGAAATGTGAATGTACACAGAAATGAATTAACCGTTCGTGAATTACGTAAAAACTTCGGAATTATTCCTGTTGTAAAACAAATTGATACGTTAGCAGCAGAATTCCCAGCGCAAACAAATTATTTATATGTAACATACCACGGAACTGAAAATGATATCGAAACTGAAACAGAAAAAGCAGTTTGTATTTTAGGTTCTGGTGTTTACCGCATCGGATCTTCTGTAGAATTTGATTGGTGTTGTGTAAATGCAGCACAAACAGCAGCTAAAAATGGTTACAAAACGATTATTATCAATTATAATCCAGAAACTGTTTCGACGGATTATGATGAGTCAGACCGTTTATACTTCGAAGAATTATCGTTTGAACGTGTAATGGATATCTTGGATTTTGAGCAACCTGAAGGAACAATTATTTCGACAGGAGGTCAAATTCCAAACAATTTAGCAATGAAATTGTACGACGAAAAAATCAATGTTTTAGGAACTTCTCCTTTACGTATTGATGATGCAGAAAATCGTCACAAATTCTCTGAAATCTTAGATGAATTAGGAATTGATCAGCCACGTTGGAAAGAACTTTCTTCTTTAGAAGCAGTTCATCACTTTGTGGATGAAGTAGGATTCCCAGTTTTAATTCGTCCTTCTTATGTATTATCAGGTGCTGCGATGAACGTCGTATCAAATACGGAAGAATTAGATGCTTTCTTGAAATTAGCGAAAGAAGTTTCTCCGGATTATCCAGTTGTCGTTTCTGAATTCGTACAAGGAGCAAAAGAAATCGAATTGGATGCAGTTTGTCAAAACGGAGAAATTATTGACTATGCGATTTCTGAACATGTGGAATTTGCAGGAGTACACTCTGGTGATGCGACAATGTATTATCCACCTCAAAAAGTATACATCGAAACAATTCGTCAAATGCGTAAAGTTGCGGCGAAAATCGCAAAACGTTTCGAGATTTCTGGTCCAATGAATCTTCAGTTTTTATCGAAGAATAATACAGTTCGTGTAATTGAAACGAATATTCGTGCTTCTCGTTCGTTCCCATTTGTATCGAAAGTGGCAGGAAATAACTTAATCGAAAAAGCAACAAAAGTATTATTAGGATTAGAAGTAGAAAAAGGACACTCAGAATTAGTTTACGATTTAGATTACGTAGGAGTTAAAGCTTCTCAATTCTCATTTACACGTTTAGCTGGTGCCGATCCCGTGTTATCAGTGGATATGTCGTCTACAGGTGAGGTTGGATGTATTGGAGATACAGCTGAAGAAGCTTTATTAAAATCGATGTTATCTGTAGGATATGAAATTCCAGAGAAAACAGTATTGATTTCTGGTGGACCAATTGAATCTAAGGTTGCTTTATTAGGACCTGCGAAACAATTAATTGCAAAAGGATATAAAATTTACGCAACAGAAGGAACACATAAATTCTTTATGGATAATGATGTCTATTCAACATTAGTGTATTGGCCATCTGATAAAAAAGAACCAAATGTAATGTCTTACATCCACGATAAGAAAATTGATATGGTAATCAACATTCCGAAAAACTTAACAAAAGTGGAATTAGATAATGATTATCAAATTCGTCGTACAGCAGTAGATTTTAACATTCCATTGGTTACAAATGCACGTTTAGCTTCAGCTTTCATCAATGCATTTACAACCCTAACAATGGATGATTTAAAAATCAAAACTTGGAATGAATACAGAAATAAGTAATACGTTTAAGTATTAAGTTATAAGTTCAAAGCCTCGCAATTGCGAGGCTTTTTATTTGTTATTAGTGTGAACTTTTTCGTTTTTCCGCTTCAATACTCTTTTGACTAATTTACAATATTTATCCATACAAAAAATCCACTTCTCTCAAAGTGGATTTTAAAATATGTAGAAATTAAATTTTCTTAAAACTCAGCAAAAAAAGCTTCTACTTTTTCTACGCCGTTTGCATCAAGAGCTTCTAATAATTCTTTCTTGATTTCCGTTAATTCTTTCTTTTTCGCTTTTTTCAGAACTGGTTTAGCCGTTTCTAAAAAGTTTTCGATTTGTTCTAATCCGCGAGAGCTTAAGAATTTTTCGTCTGTTTTTTTCAATTTAGCATACACTTGCACCAACATTTTACATTGTTCTAAAGCCAATGCATATTCTTTTACAGTTTCTAATGTAATCATGTAATGCAACATCAATTGTACAGAAGGCATATTGCGTTGATGACCAAATTTTGTGTATTTTTCTAATGCAATTCCGAAACATTCTTGACTACGTTCGATGTTTTTATTTAAAGCTGCAGAAATGACAACATTAAACCAATCGTCTGAGTTATCTGAATTCTGAGCTAAATCAAAGAAAGCATTGTCAGCATTTTCAAAATCTTGTAAGCTATAATAGGATAAAGCAATCAATTTTTTTGCGTCATATAATTGTTTTGGGTCTTTTGCATCCAATAAACCTTCACAAACTTTGATACACATCTCGAAATTACTATTTCCAAATAAATCTCTCGCCGTATTCAACAACGAATTAGTCGCATTCTGCTCCAACGCCTGCTCGTACATAAATTGACGTGCTCTCAAAACATCTTCGTATGTGATATAATCGTAATTGATTTTCATTTTTTTAGTCTCTTTGTTAATTTGCAACTAAATTACTTAAATCTTTAAGAAAGTAGTTAATTATTTATCATTTTTTAATAGATGTCGAATCACTGTTTCAGCAGCATGCAACCCGAATAAACCAGGCATCCACGAATTGGTTCCATAAAAAGATTTTTTATAGTTTTTACCATCCGTCAATTTTACCGATAATTCATCAGGAACTTCTGTTGAAAAAACAGCTTTTACACCTTTATTAATGCCTTCTTTTTTTAATCGTTTTCGTACATTTTTTGCCAAAGGACAAACATCAGTTTTACTAATATCACGCACCTGAACTTTACTTGCCAAATATTTTCCTCCTGCACCCATATTACTAATTACTTTCACTTTTTTGCGTTTTGCAGCTAAGATCAAATTAATTTTTGGGGTAACAGAGTCGATACAGTCTAAGACATAATCAAAATCGGGTGTAACGATTTCGTGTGTACGTTCTGGACTCAAAAATTCGTTGATACGTGTTAAGTCTAATTCAGGATTAATATCCATCAAACGATCACCAACAATATCTACTTTATGTTGTCCAATTGTCGAATGTAAAGCGGGTAATTGACGGTTAATATTTGTAATATCTATTGTATCGCCATCCACAATTGTCATTTTACCAACGCCTGCACGTGCAATAAATTCTGCGGCAAAAGAGCCAACACCTCCTAAACCTACGACTAAAACGTTAGAATTTTTAAGGTTTTCTAAACCTTCTTTTTTGAATAATAATTCAGCTCTTTCTTGCCAAACTGCCATTGAAATGTATTTTATTTTGATTGAACTTCGTAACCGAAAATCGTTTTCCAATTTTCTGCTTGTTGAAGTTGTAATTCTTCGATTGTTATTTTTCTCAAATTTGCTGCAAATGCATAAATTTCTTTTATCGGAATTTCGCTTGCATCATTTTCTAAAAAGAATTGATTTGCAGAAATTTTTGCAAATATAATTTGTAAGTTTTTGTTAGAAAGAAGATTTTTACCAAAAGATACAAAACAATTTTGCACCAAAATCTGATGGAGTAATTGTTCGTTCTTGTTGAAACCATGAAACATAAACGGAATCGTTAATTTCATTTTTTTGCGAATCTGTAAGATTTCTTGATAAGCACGAACCGAATGTATAATCACAGGAATTTTAAATTCTTCCGCAATCTTTAATTGTTGTTCAAAAACCTCGATTTGTAACTTAAAATCTGTTTCGCACAATTTATCTAAGCCAATTTCTCCGATTGCTAAACAATTTTTATTTGAAAGATTTTGTTTAATAAGTCTTATTTCTTCTTCTATTGATGAGGTTTTGATATAAGCTGGATGAATTCCAATAGAAAATAGCTTTACGCCATTATTCAGCTTATTCGGAAATTGATTGTACAATTCTAAAACCGTTGAATCGTTAGATAGATGATGTGTATGCGCGTTGAGAAACATGTTTATTGCTATAATAATTACAAAATTAAGTATATCTGTATGATTATGAAATTTAGATTTAAAATAAATTTAGTTTTATATGTTGTTTATAATTAGTTCTGTAAGTGATTGTAATTACTTAAAATAAATGGAGTTATTATTTAGTTTTATAGTTGTTAAAGTTTTAAATAATAATATATTTGTGTTTAAATCACAAAATATGAAAAAAACACTATTTACAATTTTCTTAACTGCACTTATGACTGGTGTACCTTTATTTGGACAAACTGGAAAAGCACCTAATTTACTTGAATCATCAATTCAAAAAGAGTTAATTACTAAAGGAACTGAAAATTTTCCGACTACTGAATGGATAGACTTTACAGATGTTAGTTGGTACAATTCCACTTCAACATCTTTTACTTTGAGTAATGCGGAACAGCTTGCTGGTTTAGCTAAGTTGGTATATGATGGAAATGATTTCTTGGGAAAAACGATTATTATTTCTAATGATATCGATGTAGGAAAACATTTGTGGACTTCTATTGGTTATGGGTATCAAAAGCCTTTTTCAGGAACTGTATTAGGAAATAATCATACAATCAAGAATGTTTTAATTAACAGACCAACTGGAGATTTTGTTGGTTTTTTTGGACAAGCTTTCAAAGCAACTTTCAAAGATTTAAAAATAGACAATATTAAGGTTAGAGCAAAAGATACAGCTGGTTGTTTTGTTGGTAACCTTTCTACAAATAGTCTTGTGGATAACTGTCATGTAACAAATGCAGAAATTATTACAACTTCTTATAATATTGGTGGTTTTGCGGGAAGTGTATTAACAGATTCTTTTGTTAATAATTCTTCTTTTGAAGGCTACGTAGAAGGATTTAATCAAGTAGGAGGATTTACAGGGAATTTATGGGATAAATCTACAATAACAAATTCTTTTGCAAAAGGAAAAGTTGTAGGAGGATATATTATCGGAGGATTTGTAGGTTTCACAACAATGGCTTTTGGTCCTAATAGAATGAATACGATTAAAGATTCTTATTCTATTTCTGAGGTAGAAGCAGAGTTAGAAAGAGCTGGTGGTTTTGTAGG
>NZ_CALGVK010000169.1:0-23615 GCF_937930195.1 uncultured Empedobacter sp. | reverse complement strand
CAGACCCATGGTGTAACGGTAGCACATCGGTTTTTGGTGCCGCTAGTTGGGGTTCGAATCCCTGTGGGTCTACAATTTTTTCAATTTTATATAATAATCATGGACAGACCCATGGTGTAACGGTAGCACATCGGTTTTTGGTGCCGCTAGTTGGGGTTCGAATCCCTGTGGGTCTACTGATTTAAGCTTCAATATACGTATTGAAGCTTTTTTTATGGATAAAATTTACTATATTTATAATAATTGATTTATAAATGACTTTAGAAAACATAATTTTAGAAGCTAAAAAAGGAAAACGAAACGCTCAGAATGCTGTGATTGAGGTTTTGTGGAACAAAGTTTATTATTATGTTTATAATAAGATTAGAAACGAGGAAGAAGCAGAAGACATCGCGATAGAAACGTTTACTAAGGTTTTCAGTAAATTGAAATTATATAACGAAGATTTTGACTTTACGACTTGGGTGATTTCTATTGCTCATAATACGATGATTGATCATATTAGAAAATCTCCTAAACTTAATATTTCAATTGATGATGAAACGAATCTACTCGAGATTTTAGAAGATCATCCATCTCCTGAAGAACATCTGATACAGAAACAAGATAATGATACGCTAATAAAGGCCATTGCAAAGCTGAGAGAACCGTATCAGAAAATTATCGAATTGAGATACATCGAAGATAAAACCTATAAAGAGATTGCGGAGGAACTTAATTTAACCTTACCAAATGTTAAAGTTCGATTATTAAGAGCCAAACAATTGTTAACAGAGGTGATGCAAAATAATATTTAGTACATTTATTCGTTGAAAAGTTGTTGAAGTAAAATAGAAAAGAATATAGAAATGAAGAAGTATATATACCTTACAACAATCCTAATGATAAGTTTGTTTTTAACATCTTGTGGAAGTAGCAAAGTAACTTCTTACAAAAAAACAGGTGCTAAAAAAGTATATTCTTCAACTAAAAAATCAGAAACTTCAGAAGTTTTTCGTTCTGTAAATGCAGATGATAGCGCTCCTCGTGACATTAATAAAATTCTAAAAACAGCCAAGTCTTATTTAGGTACACCTTATAAATATGGAGGAATTACTCGATCTGGTTTCGATTGTTCGGGATTAGTTTATGTAAGTTTTAAGGAAATGAAATTAGAATTACCGCGTCGTTCGAGTGATCAAGCTGAGTATGGAAAAGAAATTAACATTAAAAATGTTAAAATAGGTGATCTGATTTTCTTTAATACTTCGGGAAATTCTATTTCTCATGTGGGTATCGTAGAGCGTATTAATAACGATGGAGCAATCTATTTTGTACATTCTTCGACTTCAAAAGGTGTTATTATCTCTTCCCTTGATGAAAATTATTGGAAAACAAGATTTGTAAAAGCGGTTAGACTTTTATAACTTAAAGTGTGTTTAATAAAAAAAATATATCATTAACATTTTTTGGATTTCTATTTTTTAGTTTATCCATAGTTGTGAATGCACAAGATGACAGTATTAAAATTGATACCGTTAGGATAGAAAATAAATCTCATTCTAAATTCAGAAAACTTTACGAAACATTATTGTTCAAGAAAAAACCAACAAGATTTCCTATTCAATACAATAATGCTGCTGAGAACGAAAAGTATCAAGGGAAGGTAATTCGAAACATATATTACAAGACACAAGATCCTTTTGGTTACTCTTTACAAGATACGACTAGAGTACCTACAAAATGGATAGAAAGAGCTGGAAATACATTACACGGGAAAACAAAACACTTTGTGTTGCGCCAAAACATGTTAGTTAAACCAGGCGAACGTTATGATTCATTAAAAGTAGCAGAGTCAGAACGTCTAATTCGTGCAAATCGTTCTATTCGTCGTGTCGAAATCAAAGAAGAAGCTGTTGGAACAGATTCGGTTGATTTATACGTTAATTCGATAGATTCGTGGAGTATGTTTATTACAGGTTCCGTTTCAAGTTCAAAAGCAGGATTAAGAGTTCGTGAACGAAATTTTCTGGGGTTAGGACATGTATTTGATAATCGTTATCGTCACAATTATAAAACAGGAAATTCGCTTTATCAATTCAATTATACAGTGCCTAATATTGCACAAACTCGAATTATTGGTAATGTACGTTATTTTAAGAATGAAGATGATCATTATTCCAAATCGGTGAGTTTTGTACGTCCTTTTTATTCTCCTTTGGCGCATTATGCAGGAGGAGTTTCTGTGGGACAAATTTATTTTAAAGATTCGTTAGATTTTGATAAACCAGTTTTAGAAAACAATCCATTTAAGTATAATTTTCAAGATTATTGGTTAGCGAGGGCTTTTCGAATAGATGATGGTCATTCCGAAAATATCACTAACCTTATTGTTTCTGGTCGATTTTATGATCGTAATTATACGGAAACGCCTACAGAAGAAAATGATCCGGTTCATTTTTTTTCTGATCAAACCAATTATTTAGTAGGTTTAGGAATTTCATCTAAACGATACATCAAAACAAAATATATTTTTAATTATGATATCGAAGAAGATATTGCAATTGGTAAAACTTTAGGAATAATAGGCGGAATTCAGAATATTCGCCAAACAAATCGTTATTATTTAGGAGGGAAAGCTTCTGCGGGAGGTTTCTTGAATACCGGATTCTGGGGTTTTGGTGTTGAATTTGGAGGCTTTTTTAACAAAGGAAAATTTGAACAAAAAACCTTGTCAGTGGAAATGCAATATATGGCAAGATTAATCAATTGGGGAGATTGGAAATTCAGGAACTTCGTAAAGGCGAATTATTTATTGGGACATAATCGGATGGATTCACCCGCAGATCAACTCTCTCTTCATGAACATGATTATCTTGGAATGGCTGGTTTTAAATCGGATAGAGATTTAACGGGGCAACAAAAATTGATGATAGAATATCAATTACAATCGTATTTACCATACGAATTTTTAGGATTTCGTATTTCACCTTATTTCAATGCTATGTTTGCAGCGATAGGGGATAGCAAAAAATTTATTTTGAATAATAACCCGATTTATTCGCGTTTTAGTATAGGTGTAATGTTGACAAATGATTATTTTGTATTTAACAATATTCGATTTTCATTGTCGTATTATCCGTCAATTCCAGGACAAGGTAATAACTTAATCAAAACTAATTTATTAGATAATAGAGATTATCAAATGATGGATTTTGACTTCTCAAAACCTAATTATATTCGTTGGAATAGATGGGATTAAAATACAAATAGCTTGAAGAAATCTTCAAGCTATTTGTATTGAATAGTTGTGTTTTTTATTTCACTTGTCTTGATACTATCCACGAAACTAAACTTCCTAAACCTAATACCGTTATAATAACAGCAATAAAGTTTTCTACAGAAAATAGAAAAGGAAAAGGAACGGTTGCGGATGCCATTACCAATCCAAAATTAATTTGTAACAATCCAATTACCGAAGCAATTAATAAACCTGTTGTCATCGCAATAAAAGTGATGATAAATCCAGTTTGAAAGAAGATATTACGAATGTTTTTTCGTGATAGACCAAAACTATACATGGTTTGTATTTCTTTCTTTTTATCTAAAATCAAGATGATAATTGTTCCTGCCAAATTAAAACACGCAATGATAATGACTAAAGTAAAAATCAGGTAACTAATCAAGTTTTCCATATTCATCACTTTCAAGAAAGCTGAATCTAAATCTTGTCTAGTTTCAATTTTATAATTATCGCCTAATGCTTTTTGAAGTTGATTTTTCACTTCGTTAAACGACTTTTTACCTGTTGTTTTAACTTCAATCGAATAACATTGATCTTGATTCAAAAGTAATAATTCTTGCGCTAATCCAAGTGTTGTAAAAATATGTTTATCATATTGTTCATTCAACATAAAGACACCAACACTATACGCATCTTTACTCGTAAAAGCGTCACTTTCTTGTTTGATTAAACCAGTTCCTGCCTTTGGCATCATCAAATCTGCTGGCGTTATCGGATCGATATAAAGTTGCAAACGTTCTGCAATTCCATTCGAAACAATAAAATTATCCGCTCGTGTATAATCTAAATATTGTCCACCATAAATTACCGTATCCAAACGGGTAACTTTGGTAAAGTTTTCGTCTACACCTTTCAAGTAGGCAATATCTTGCTTTCCTTTGTAATTAATGTAGACTTTTTCTTCGATGATTTTCGAAAAAGCTTTAACCTCTTTTTGTTGTTTCAATTGATCCACAACAAAAGTTAAACTGTCTAATACTTTTCCTTTCGAAGGAGAGATTTTAATTTCAGGATTTACATTGCTATAATATTTTAAATTCATTTTTTCTAAACCCGAAAAAACGGATAAAATGATAAACAAAGCAGCTGTAGCAACCAAAATAGCACCAACAGCAATCGATGTAATAATGTTTACAGCATTTGTATTCGTTTTCGAAAAAATGTAGCGTTTTGCAATGTAAAGCGAAATGTTTCTCATTATAAGATCGGATTATTTCCTTCTCCTCTTAACGCTTTGTCGATTTTATCCATTTCGTCTAACGAATTGTCTAAAATAAAAATTAATTCAGGTGTAATACGCATTTGTTTAGAAGCACTTTTTGATAAAATTCCTCTAAAAAACGGTGTATTTACTTTTATTTCCTTGAAAATTTCATCTTTTTGAGTGTTAGGGAAAATACTAACATAGATTTTAGAAACGCCTAAATCTGGTGTTACTTTTACTTCTGTAACACTAATCAAATTTCCTGGGAATTCCTTTACAGCCCATTTTCTAAAAGCTTCTGCTAATTCTTCTTGAAATAATTTACTTACTTTTTGTTGTCTATTGCTATCCAATTCTATTCGTTTTTATAAGACTGTAAAATTACTGCATTTTTTTGTGATTAAAAACATTGATGAATTGAATTAAGTTCTTTGTAAATTTGTTTTAATGAAAAAAGATATCGAAACTTCAGAAGATGTTGCTTTATTGGTAAATACGTTTTACGATAAAGTGCAAAAAGATGATGTCATTGGTTACTTTTTTTCGGAAGTTGCAAAGGTAAATTGGGACGAACATTTACCGCATATGATTCAGTTTTGGGAAACTGTTTTGTTGGGAAAAGCAACTTTTGAAGGTTGGCCAATGCGAACACATTTGGTTTTGAGTCAGAAAGAAAAATTAAAACCACATCATTTCGAACGTTGGATGGAATTGTGGTTTGGAATAATTGACGAAAATTTTGAAGGAGAGATAGCAAATGAAGCTAAAAATAGAGCGAAAATAATGCGCGATTTGATTCTTTTCAAAATTGACCAAATGGAACAAAAACAAGGTTTTATTCAATAAAAAAATGCAACTCTTAAAAGTTGCATTTTTTTATGTTTGATCATGCTGATCGAAAAACTATTTTGCAATCATGATTAATTTCTTGTTCACAAATTCTAAAATTCCAGCTTTAGAAAGTTCACGTCCATATCCCGAATGTTTTACTCCTCCAAAAGGTAAATCTGGACTCGATGAAACTTGTTTATTCACGTAAACCATACCCGAATCTATTCTACGCGCAATTTTCTCTGCATTTGGGACATTTTCGGTGTAAATAGATGCCCCCAATCCATAAGTTGTGTCATTCGCAATTTTAAGCGCTTCCTCCACATCTTTTACTTTCCAAATACAAACTACAGGACCAAAAACTTCTTCGTCATAAGCTTTCATTCCAGGTTTTAAATCTGTCAAAATTGTTGGTTGCAAAAAGAAACCATCACGATCGATACGTTTTCCTCCAGCAACAATTGTTGCACCTTTATTTGCTGAATCATTGATCTGATCCAATAATTTTTCTAAGGCATTTTCTGAACTGACAGGTCCCATATTAGTATCTGCTTGTGTCGGATCGCCAACTTTCATTCCATTTACATGAGCTGTAATTCGTTTTAAATATTCGTCGTAAATACCTTCTTGTACAATAATTCGTTTCGAAGAAGTACACGCTTGTCCAGCATTACGCAAACGTCCATTAATTGTTCCGTTCATTACTTTTTCGATATCGGCATCATCTAAAACAATCATTGGATCAGAACCACCAAGTTCTAAAACTGAAGGTTTTACATTTTTACCTGCAATACTTGCAACTTCTGCACCTGCTGCTTCTGAACCAGTTAAAGAAACACCAACTATTTTTGGGTTATTGATAATTGCATCTGTATCTTTTCCTGACATCAATAAGTTTTTGTACAAACCTTTTGGTGCACCAGCTGCTGTAAACATTTCTTCGAATGCAATTCCACATTGCGGAATATTAGAAGCTGTTTTCAAAACAACCGTGTTACCAGCCATGATATGTGGACCTGCAAAACGTGCTATTTGAGAAAAAGGAAAATTCCAAGGCATAACACCTAACAAAACACCAATAGGTTCTGAAACCACATAGGCATCACCTTTTTCTGTTTGTAAAGGAACATTTGCTAAAAATTCTTCTGCATTATCTGCATAATAATCGATAATATTTGCGCTATACTCAATTTCGATTTCACTTTCATGCAATGGTTTACCCATTTCAGTTGTAATTAAAGCTGCTAATCGTGATTTTTGTTTACGCATTTCGTTTGCAACACGTTTCATTACAGCTTTTCGATCTTCAAAAGATTCGAATCGCCATGTTTGATATAATTCGTTTGCGTCGTCTATATATTGATTGATTTCTTCGCTTGTGTAGGCTTGAAATTCTTTTTCGATTTTACCTGTAGCAGGATTTAGTGTTCTGATTGAACTTGCCATTTCACTCTTTATTTAATCTATACAAAGTTGTAGCAATTCTCGTTCCTAACAAAACTTTTAGGATAAATAAAACTGATAGTTTATCGAATAAAATGTAATTGAGTTGATTGTAAGGAATGATGAATAAGTATTTTTTAGTTTATTGAAAATAGAATATTTCAAAAGTATTTCAAGATTTCAAATACTAAGATGGTCACCATAAGCTTGAAAGAATTGTTAATTGTAATTAATATAAACAAAAAAAGCTGAAAATGATTTCAGCTTAAGATATATCTTATTTAAATTGATTTTATGTATTAAAATGGTAAATTATCGTCGTCATTGTTCATCGAGCTGGTAAACTCACTTCCAAAATCTCCAAAGGCATCTGAAGGATCAATAGCAGATAAATTCATAGCACTTCCCATTTCTTGCGAACCATCATTCATTGAACTTTGAATTTCGAAATCGCTACCATAAGAAGTTTCTAAATCAGTAAATTTAGCTTGTTCATTAATGAAGCGTAAACGTACATTTTCTAACGCACCATTACGGTGTTTCGCAATGATAAATTCAGCTTGTCCAGCACAAGGTTCACTCTCGTCATCCCAATATTCGAGTTTATAATATTCGGGACGATAAATAAACGAAACGATATCGGCATCTTGTTCAATCGCTCCAGATTCACGTAAATCTGAAAGTAAAGGTCGTTTACTTCCTCCACGTGTTTCTACCGAACGCGATAATTGCGAAAGTGCAATAACAGGAATACTTAATTCTTTTGCAATCGCTTTTAATGAGCGCGAAATCATCGAAATTTCTTGTTCACGATTTCCGTTTGCTTTTCCACCGGCCGTCATTAATTGCAAGTAGTCAATTAAAATCATTTTTACGCCATGCTGAGAAACCAAACGACGTGCTTTTGCTCTTAAATCGAAAATCGAAAGGGCAGGAGTATCATCGATATATAAAGGTGCATTTTCAAGACCCTTTACTTTTGTATATAATTGTTTCCACTCGTGGTCAGCCAATTTTGCTTTACGCAATTTTTCACCTGAAATCCCTGTTTCACCTGAAATCATACGTGTAATCAATTGAACAGAAGACATCTCTAAAGAGAAAACAGCAACTGGAATATTTTTATCAACCGTCATATTTTTCGCCATCGAAAGGATAAAGGCAGTCTTACCCATACCTGGACGAGCGGCTAAAATAATCAAATCGGATTCTTGCCAGCCAGAAGTAATTTTATCAATTTCTGTAAATCCAGAAGATAAACCAGACATTCCTTCTTTTGTAGACTGGGCCTTAATTTTATCAATTGCTTCAGTTACCAAATCTTTGGCTTCTGAATAACTACGTTTGATACCACCTTCTGTAATTTCGAATAATTTCGATTCTGAATAATCTAATAAATCGAAAACATCTGCTGTATCGTCGTATGATTTTTCGATCACTTGGCTCGAAATTTCAATTAACCGACGTAAAATATATTTTTCTTGAATCACACGTGCGTAATATTCGACGTGTGCAGAAGAAGAAACTTTTTGTGTTAATTGGATTAAATAATAATCACCTCCAATACGATCTAATTTGCCATCTTTTTTTAATTCATTCGAAACCGTTAACAAATCAATCGGTTCAGAATCGTTAAATAATTTTTGAATGACAGCATAAATCGCTTGATGCTCGGGACGATAAAAAACTTGTGGTGTAAGGATGTCGATTACCTCATCCAGCCCTTTTTTATCAATCATCATCGCACCAAGTACAGCTTGCTCTAAATCAACAGCTTGTGGAGGAAGTTTACCTTTCTCTAAACCAATGATATTGCGCTTGTTGGCTGGTATTTCAGGATTATAATTTGCTTGTTCCATAAGAGGCTCAAAATTAAAGAAAAAAACGAGATATAACTAATTTTATATCTCGTTTTAAATTCGTATATTCTACAATACATGTTGTTGTAAAATGTATTATCCTGAAAATTCTCCGAACTTGATATAACGCTCTTGACGTTGCGTTTGTAGTTCTTTTGGAGATAATTTTTTCAATTCATTGTACGTTTCCAAAACTTTATTTTTAAGATTTGTGTACGCAACTTCTGGCTTGTAATGAGCACCACCAAGAGGTTCTTGTATAATGTCTTCAATTAATCCTAATTCTAACATATCAGGTCCAGTTAATTTCATTTGAGAAGCAGCTTGTTCTTTGTAATCCCAACTTCTCCACAAAATAGTCGAACAGTTTTCTGGTGAAATTACAGAGTACCACGTGTTTTCCATCATGAAAACTTTATTTCCTACACCAATTCCTAAAGCTCCACCAGAAGCTCCTTCACCAATTACAACTGTAATTACAGGAACAGTAAGTTTTAACATTTCGTAGATGTTTTTAGCAATTGCCTCTCCTTGTCCACGTTCTTCAGCTTCTAAACCTGGATATGCACCTGGAGTATCGACTAAAGTAAGAACAGGAATATTAAACTTTTCTGCTAATTTCATTAAACGTAATGCTTTGCGGTAACCATCTGGATTAGACATCCCGAAACGACGATATTGTCTTTCCTTGGTGTTTTTACCTTTTTGTTGACCAATAATCATGAAAGTTTGACCATTGATTTTTCCCATACCACCAACCATAGCTTTATCATCAGCAAATGTTCTGTCTCCGTGAATTTCGATAAATGTATTATCTGTAATCGCGTAAGCGTAGTCTAAAGTATAAGGGCGAGAAGGATGACGAGACAATTGTACACGTTGCCATGGTGTTAAATTACCATAGATTTCCTTCTTTTTATTTTCAATTGCAATCTCAATTTCAACGCAAGCTTGTTTGATGTTAACACCGCTTCCTTCTCCGACGATTTGACAGCTTAATAACTGTTCTTCTAAATCTTTGATAGGTTGTTCAAATTCTAAATATTCCATACAAAAGTGTTTGTTCAGTTCAACAAATATAGAAAAGGTTTTTTAGCCAATTATAAATAAATGTAGAATGTTTTTGATATTTTTTACAATTCCTTCAATTTCAAAAGATAAAAGCGTCTACAAGATGAGTGGACGCTTTTAGTTTGGTATATTGAATTTTACATTTTTTCGATAATCATGGCTGAAGCTCCACCGCCACCATTACAGATAGCTGCTCCACCAATTTTACCTCCGTTTTGTTCTAAAACGTTTAATAAGGTAACTAAAATACGAGATCCAGAGTTTCCAAGTGGATGACCAATAGAAACAGCACCTCCATTTACATTGACTTTAGAAGAGTCTAAGTTTAAAATTTTAGTATTAGCGATTCCAACGACTGAAAACGCTTCGTTAAATTCCCAAAAATCAACATCAGTTGCAGATATATTTGCTTTTTTCAATAACTTCTCAACCGCTTTCGCTGGTGCAGTCGTAAATTTTGAAGGTTCTTGAGAAGCGTCAGCGTAAGCAATTACTTTAGCTAAAGGTTTTATTCCTAATTCATTTGCTTTATCTAAAGACATTAAAACTAAAGCAGAAGCTCCATCATTTATCGTTGACGCATTAGCCGCAGTTACAGTACCTTCTTTAGAAAAAACAGCGCGTAAACCTGGAACTTTATCAAAGTTTACATTTTTATATTCTTCATCTTCTTTAAAAATAACTGGTTCTCCTTTACGTTGAGGAATTTCTACAGGAACAACTTCATTATCAAATTTACCCGCAGCCCAAGCTGCAGCCGATTTTTTATAAGAATTAATGGCAAATTCGTCTTGTTCTTCACGAGAAATATTAAATTCAGTTGCACAAGTATCTCCAAAAAGACCCATCATTTCTTTGCTATAATAATCTTGTAGTCCATCATTTACAATGCCATCTGATAAAACGGTATTTCCGTATTTATTACCTGTTCTTGCATTTGGTGAATAAAAAGGAACCATCGACATGTTTTCCATTCCTCCAGCGACAACAATCTCTGCGTCACCCAAACGAATTGCTTGTGTTGCAAACATAACAGCTTTCATTCCTGAAGCACATACTTTATTTACGGTTGTTGCAGGAATTGTATTTGGTAAACCTGCTTTTATCATGGCTTGTTTAGCAGGAGCTTGTCCTTCTCCAGCTTGCAAAACATTCCCCATGTATACTTCATCAACCAAAGAACCATCAAGGTTAATTTTATTTAAAGCGCCTTTAATCGCTGTTGCACCTAAATCTGTAGCAGGAACATTTGATAAACTTCCTAAAAAAGATCCCATTGCTGTACGAACAGCTGAAACTATTACGACTTCTTTCATTTAATTGTGATTTGTTGTTTTTATTATAATAACTTATATAATGCAAGATATAAAAATTATAGTAGTATTAATTTGATTTACTCTTTAAAGATTTTCTAAATTTGTTAACGAGTTACTATAGATAGTTGTTGTTTTTTATTAAAATGATAATTGAGTTTGTGTTGAATGTTTTTTTTAAAGAATATGAATCAAATGATGATGAAAAAAATAATACTTTTTGGATTGATTTCTTGTTTTACAGTTGCGATAGCTAAAGCTCAATCGTTTGATCAAAATTATTTTAAAACAGTTTTAGATTCACTTACTTCAAAATCTTTTGCTGGACGTGGTTATGTAGAAGATGGAATGAGGAATGCGGGTATTTATATACAAAACGAATTTCAAAAAAATGGACTAAAATCATTTTCTTCGGATTATCATCAAACATTCACTTTTCCGATTAATGTAATTAAAGATGCAAAGTTGAAAATAAATGGAAAAGAGTTAAAATATGGGATTGATTTTATTGTGAAACCAAGCTCTAAGTCAATATCTAAAGTTGATTTACCCTTTTATATATTTAATACAGTTGCATATATCGCATCTTTTCAATCCAAAGAAAAGACAAGAAGTTTTATTATAAAGGATAATCAAAATCAAAAAGAGAAACACATTATTTTGCCTCCATTACAAACGAAAGTTGATTCTATTCAGCAATATTACAAGCAATGGGCGAATATTTATGAAAAAGATAACAACCAACATCGGGCTATTTTTAGATTTACTTCGGATAAACTAACTGCAAGTCTAAGTCAAAGAAGATCTTCGGTTTCAGAATTTATTATTTCGGATAATTACTTTATAAAAAACTCAAAAATAAATGATTTTTTTATTGAATCAGAATTGAATAATTCTTTCGAAGCAAATAATATAATTGGGTATATAGAAGGAAAGAACAACGATAGTGTAGTTGTAATTTCTGCGCACTATGATCATTTAGGAAAAGTGGGGTCTACAATTTTTCCAGGAGCAAGTGATAATGCAAGTGGAACTGCAATGATGATGACGTTAATGAAGTATTATTCGCAACATCAACCCAAATATAAAACCGTTTTTATGGCTTTTGCAGGCGAAGAAGCTGGTATTTTAGGTGCAGATTATTATGTTAATCATCCATTATTTTCTTTGAACCGAATCAAGTTTTTAATTAATTTGGATATTATGGGAGCTGGCGAGCAGGGGATTCAAGTGGTGAATGGTAAGATATTTTTGAAGGAGTTTCAACAATTAGTAAAAATAAATTCCAAAAATAATTATCTTAGAGAAATAAAAACAAGAGGAGAGGCATGTAATTCTGATCATTGTCCGTTTTATATGAAAGGTGTTCCGTCTTTTTTTATTTATACATTAGGAGGAAAAGGTTTTTATCATGATCCTTATGATACACCCGAAAATTTAGATTTAAGTTATTCTGAAAAGGTATACAACTTACTGAGAGATTTTATAAAACAGCTATAAAAAAATAATCCGTTCTATAAGAACGGATTACTAACCAACCTAAACTACTATAAAAAACTCTAAAAAGTAAAAAAGAGTGCGAGTAATTTCAAACTTCATAAATCCATTTCCTTATACTCGTTTGTCCTCTTTGTCTTACTATCTATGAATAAATTATTTGACACTGCAAATGTCTTAGTTTTATGTCTTATTTGAAAAAATAGTTAAAGTTTTTATTTATACTGAATATAGATAAAAACTATACTAATTATTTGTAATTGATTATATGTTTTTAAATTAAATAGTTAGCTTTTATTAATATACTGTAAGAGAAAAATTAAAAAGCTTTATTTTAACGATAATTTAACTATTTAATCACATTACAATGAAGAAATAATACGAATTAGAATCTTTGTGTTAATTTTGATTTCATTTTAACAGCCTAATAAAGGTAAATAAATTTTAATCAAAAAACAGAATGAGACTATTTTTATTCATCTTAACCTTTAACTTATTCTTATCAGTTGATGCGCAAATTATTAATCCAGATCAAATACGAACGACGATTTATGATACTATTTTGCAGGATATCCAAAAACAAAGTTTGGCTTTTCCGAATAAAATAATTGTAATTGATCCAACAATTAATAAATTCCAAGACTTAAAAATGGATGAATTTGGTTTGCAATTAGATGGGGCGAAGTACGATCAAAATTTATCTTTTTGTACTAAATTATCTCCCTATAAATGTGTCACAAAATTTGAAATAGATCACTATACAATTACAAATGTTTATAAGAATGAATCGGATGCTTTGTACCCAGATTTTTATGGAATTTACGCACCGATTGATTCATGGTATAATTTGGTTTATTATGCTGCAGTAGCACATTTTGAGAAAGATAGGAAGTTTCAGTTTAATGTCTTAATCCCAGTTCGAAATGTACAAATGAAGAATAAAATCATGCATGATAAAATGTTCTTTTATAACTTTTTATTTGATGAAAGTTTTAAGATATTAAAATTCGAAAAATTATTCTTAAAATCTTAAAATTCAAGAAAAAAAAATTGTAAATTAGCTGTACTTTAATTTTCTATTTCATGTTAAATGTTAGTGCTTATATAGACGAACTTTTACAGCTTTCAAAAGGTAGTTTACGAATTTGCCGAATGAATTGGTGGCTTTTGAAATATGAAGATGAATTTGAAAAAGCGATTGACGAAACAAGTTGTAAAAAGTGGCAAAGATGGTTTTACAATGGCGAACATCCTTATCCATGTGTTTGTCCGAAAAGAGAAAAGTTATGTGCTTTTATAGATTTGTATCGTGAATTAGATCGATTAACACAAGTACAACGATTAGAGAATTTTTTTCAAGATTATTTTCAGAAGTTTGAATTAATTAAAGACTCTACAGAGTTATTGAAAAATTGGATGAATGAGATTAGACCGACGATTTCTTCTATTTATTTGTTGTTGGATAAAAATGACAATTTAAAAATTAGATTTTACAATTCTGATCCAATTTTAGAAGTGAATATCAATAAAAGTGATTATAAATACACCTTGTTGTGTTTGGATATATTTAACTACAATATGTACGTAAAAGGTATGTAAAAGAAAGAGAGTTGATTTTTTCAACTCTCTTTTTTTGAAATAATAGATTAAATATGGTTTATTTAATTAAACCAATTTCTTTTAAACGCTGAGTTAAAAAATCTCCAGCAGTAATATCTTCAAATTGTTTTGGATTTTCCTCTGTTATACAATTATCTAAAACAGATAAATCCATATCAGAAACTGGATGCATAAAGAAAGGTATAGAAAAACGAGATGTTCCCCATAGTTCTTTCTCAGGATTCACCACTTGATGAATAGTAGATTTTAATCTGTTGTTTGTATGACGAGATAACATATCACCAACATTAATAACTAATTCGTCGTCAGCGGCAATTGCGTCAACCCAAGTTCCGTCGTGACGTTGAACTTGTAATCCACGACCTTGAGCGCCCATTAATAACGTAATCAAGTTGATGTCACCGTGAGCACCTGCACGAACAGCATCCTTAGGTTCTTCTGTGATAGGAGGATAGTGAATTGCTCTTAGAATAGAATTTCCGTTTTTTACTTTATCATCAAAATAAAACTCATCTAAATCTAAGAATAAGGCCAAAGCACGCAATACGTAAACTCCAGTTTTTTCTAATTGTAGGTATGTTTCTTCTCCATAAGTATTAAAACCAGGAACTTCATTTACCTTCACGTTTTCTGGATAATTGTATTTCGCTTTATCTTCTTCAGTTAAATACTGTCCAAAATGCCAAAATTCTTTCAAATCACCAACAGTTCTACCTTTAGCATGTTCGTTTCCGAAAGCCGTATAACCACGTTGACCACCAATGCCTTCTACGATATAACTTTGTTTAGTTTCTGTAGGTAAAGCGTAAAATTCGCGAACGCTTTTATATAAATTTTCAACTAATTCGTCAGATAAAAAATGTCCTTTCAAAGCAACGAATCCTATTTCTTCATATGCTTGACCAATTTCGTTGACAAATTTTTGTTTTCTTGCAGGATCATCAGATAAAAAGTCTGCTAAATTAACCGATGGAATTCCGTTTTGTGACATTTATATTTTCTTTTATAAAATTTCTTTTGCAAATGTAGGACAAAGATTTGTTTTGTGAATAATATTGTTAATAACTTTTTTGTGTAAGTATTGTATTGATGGGGAATTAGATAATTATTCGTTTTTTATTTTATTAAACAATTGTAAATCAGTTATTATAAAGACTATTGGTGTGATTTTATTTCTTTAAGAATATATCAATTATATATATCGTGTTTTAAATTGTAATAAATATAATTGATTACATTGGTTTGATGTTTTGATTATTTTAGTTAAATATAAAATACAATGAAACTACTATTTATACTATTGCTATTTAGCTCTGTTTTATTTGGACAAGAAATAGAAAAGCTGTAATGTTAATTTACCCTGGATGTGAAAAATATGAGAAGAAAGGTGTACAGAAATTAGCAGACTGCTTTAGTAAATATTTTAATAAACAACTATTGTTTGAAGTAGAACAGGTTTTAAAAAGTAATGATTTAACAATTAATGAAATAAATGTTAATACAAAGGTTAAATTCAAAATAAGTAAAGAAGGCGAGTTTCAAGATTTAGAAATAATTGGAACTGATTCAGAGAAGTTTCTTCTTACAAAGCTTTTGTAAATTATGTTGTAAAATTGAAAAAAGATAATAAGAAAATAATTCCTGCTGTTACTGAAAAAGGAGAAGCAGCAAGCTTGAATTTTAATATACCATTTAAAATTATTAATTAATATGTGTTTTTTTTATTTTAATTATTGCTTAATCTTATTTAAACCTAAACCTAATTTCATCACGAGTAGATATCATTAGTATATTTGCAAAAATAATTATGATGAAAGATCAATTTTTCCAATATATACAAGATCTTCAAAAGAAGATTATTGCTCAGTTAGAAGCAGTAGATGGTAAAGCAAAATTTATAAAAGACGAATGGCATCGCGAAGAAGGAGGTGGAGGTCTTTCTTGTGTTTTAACTGACGGTGCTGTTTTTGAGAAAGCTGGTGTTAATATCTCGAAAGTTTATGGTGAATTACCAGAAACAATGCAAAAAGCGCTAAATGTTTCATCAGGTAAATTTTTTGCTTGTGGATTGAGTTTGGTTATTCATCCAACAAGTCCACATATTCCAACAACACATGCTAATTGGAGATATTTCGAAATGTATGATCAAGATGGAAATGTTGTAGATCAATGGTTTGGCGGAGGTCAAGATTTGACACCTTATTATTTAGATGAAAATGATGTTATTCATTGGCATTCGGTTTGTAAAAAAAGTTGTGATGCACATAATGATTCATTTTATCCTAAATATAAACAAGAATGTGATAAATACTTTTGGAATACGCATCGCGAAGAAGCAAGAGGAGTGGGTGGTTTGTTTTTTGATTACTTAAAACCAACCGAAGAAATGCCTGTTGAAAAATGGTATGATTTTGTGACGGAAGTCGGAAATTCTTTTTTAGAAGCTTATTTGCCAATTGTTGAAAAACATAAGTATGACGAATATACTGCCGCTCAAAAAGAGTGGCAAGAAATAAGGAGAGGTCGTTATGTTGAATTTAATTTAATTCATGACAGAGGTACTTTGTTTGGCTTAAAAACAAATGGTAGAATTGAATCTATTTTAATGAGTTTACCGAAACACGTACAATGGCATTATAATCATCAGCCTGAAACAGATTCACCAGAAGCTAAATTACTTGATGTATTAATGCATCCAAAGGAATGGATTTAATCTTTTAGACTATACAAAGCCTGAACAAATTTGTTCAGGCTTTTCATTTAATCTTCTCTTGAGCCGTCATCAGCCATTCGGACCATTTTTGGTGTAAATATCGCCACAACATCAACTAAATCTTGTTGAGCAGCCATTACTTCGTGAATATCTTTGTATGCCATTGGAGCTTCGTCTTTTCCACCGCCAATTAATGTAATTCCAAAATCGTTTAAATAATCATTTATCTTGTGTTGAGACAATGATTTTATCGCTTGTGTTCTGCTCATTTGTCGACCAGCTCCATGCGAAGCCGAATGAATCGAATTTTCTTCACCTTTTCCTCGAACCAAAAATCCTGGTGCAGTCATCGAACCTGGAATAATTCCCATCACATCTTTAGCAGCTGGTGTAGCACCTTTTCGATGCACAATTACTTCTTCATCATTGTGAATTTCTTTCCAAGCAAAATTATGATGATTTTCTACTTTCGCTAAAACTTCAGCACCAATTGATTTTGCGATTTTTTGATGAATAATTTCGTGACAAGCCGAAGCATATTCACCCGCTAAATTCATCGCAATCCAGTATTCTTGACCTTCTGCAGAATCCAAATCCAAATAAGCTAAATTTTGTGCTTTATACGGAAGTTTACAAATTTCTTTAGCGATTTTAGTGTAATATCCAGCAATAGTAGCACCGAAACCTCTCGATCCAGAATGTGTCAATAAAGCTAAATACGAACCTTTTTTGATGTTTAATTTCTCATCATCTTCTTTGAAATCGATCAAACCAAATTCTACAAAGTGGTTTCCACCACCAGAAGAACCTAATTGCGACCACGCTTTGTCTTTTAAATTCTGAATAAATGAATTCGTTTCAAATTTTGTGTCATCCAAAACCTGATGTTCTGCTTTGTATTGACCATGAAATCCATGGCCTGCACCAAATTTTGTGTTTTTTATCAACGTTTCTTTTAACGAATCGTGATGTTCAAAATAATGAGAAGCTGGTAAATCATAAATCGATAAAGCCATTCTACAACCAATATCAACACCGACACCATAAGGAATAATCGCATTTTTTGTCGCTAAAACACCACCAATTGGTAAACCGTATCCTTGATGCGCATCTGGCATAATTGCACCAGCAATTGTCACAGGAAGTTTCATCGCAACTTTCATTTGTTCTAAAGCACCGTCTTCAATATTTTCTGCACCATAAATATTGAAATCGTTAGGATTTTCTTTCAATTCAATTAAGTTTTCATCTTGTTTTGGCGAATGAATTCCATCAATAAAACCTTTTGCCAATGTTTTAAAAACTTTATCTTCTAAGAAATCTTGTGGCGAAGATAAAACTTGCACATATTTATCAAGAATTTCTGCTTTTGTGTAACCATTTCTTTTTTTTGTTGATTTTTAAGGCGATTCCTAATATTTCATTTTCAGGATAACCCAAGGCAATCAAATCATTTCCATTAATTGGTTTGTTTTGTTGTTCAGTTGTTTTCATATAATTTGGTTAGAATATTATTTAGTAAACATTGTTTTTAATTCATTTAATACATTTGATCTACCAGAAATTGAGATTTCTCCAACTTTATCAGCTATTTTTTCAATGTATTCCATTTCTTTTAATTTCCATAAAGTTTCATTTTCTTCCATCAATTTTGCTGTGTTTAACAAGCTTCTTGTCGAAGCAGTTTCTTCACGACGTGTAATCGAATTGGCTTGAGCCGTTTTTTCGGCAATCAAAACACGGTTCATAATTTCTCTTATTTCTCCAGGAAGAATAATATCTTTCATCCCTGCGTTGATTAATTTTAGACCAATTTTTTCAAATTGAGTTTGATATTTTTGAATAATATAATTCGTTACCGAATTTTTATCCGACATCAAATCGTCAAAATTCATATTGCCAATAAATTCTCTCAATCCCAATTGAATCGCTTGATAAATCATTTTCTCGAAATCTTTGTTCGATTGAAAAGCGTTTATCAAATCTGTGATTTGGTAGTCTACCATAAAATTGATTCGTAATTGTGCTTTATCTTTTGTCAAAATTTCTTGTCCAGAAATTTCAATTGTTTGCGGACGCATATCATAAGAAACCATCGAAATTTTGACTTCGTTGTTATAAAATTTATACTCACCAGCTTTAAAAACCGAGTCAAATTCATTGTCTTTAAACAAAATTCCTTCATGATAAGTTGGAATTGAAATAATACGAATCGCACCAGCTTTTCTTAAAATATCAATTTCTCTTTTTGTTAAATTCTTAATTTCGTCAGTAGAATTCAAATCAAATTTTACAGCTTTTAATTGAGTTGAATTTTTCCAAATCATTACATTTTTATTGTAAAACGAATTGTATGATTGATTGTTTTTGTAAATAATCAATACCTCATTATGCAACACTTCTATAAAATCAACCATTTCTTTCAATATTTCATTTTCCATAAACATTGCCTGGTATTTTTCATCAATTATTTCGTTGATGTTTAGTTTTTCGATATTTTTATTGAAGAAAATCCAAAAATTTCCTCTTGTGTAAATTTTTTCTACTTCGTTATTTTTGATATAGATTCCAATTTCTTGGTTGTTAATCGCTAATTTTTTCATTATCTATTTTTTTATTGGTTTTTATTATTTTTTCAAACCGTCATTTCGAGTGAAATTGTGAAACAATTTTGTATCGAGAAAAAGGATTGAAAAATTCTCTGTTCTCAATATAATTTTCTTTTTCTTTCGAAACGAAAACCACTCGAATTGACGAATTATTGTCATTCTTTGTTTATCGAAGAATCGTCTCTCTTATTTTATGTTATTCTGTCCTCGACAAGTTCAATGTGACAGATTATCTAATTAAAAAAAGCTAAATCATTTTCCTTTTTTTAAAACGGAATTTGAAGTTTGAGCAGCTTGTTTTGATGTCTTGTTTTTAAATATTTCCTCCAATCATTTTGACTTGATGTCTTATCTAAACTTTTGAAATCAATCATCAACTAAAGTTTCAAATTCAGGTTTTAATCAAGTTTTTTGATCTTATTTCAAATTCATTTCTACGAAATAAATTCTTTATTCGAAAAGAAAATTTTTTAGCTTTTTTGTTTTCAATGTTGCCCTTTCGGGCGATGAACAGATTTAAAGTCTGTATGAATTGCTCTACCCACTGAGCTATTTCAGTTTCCTGAAAGTAGGATTCGAACCTACGACCCATCCGTTGATAATTTTAATTATTCAGAATAGAAGTGATGAAACATTTTCTACTACAATGCTATACTGAAACATTAGTCAAGGAACAATTAAAATCATTTGGTTGTTAAACCTTTGACAAAGTTGAAGTAGAAGTACGCAAGAGAATTGCGTAATAAAAATTTTTATTAAAATAATTTGTAAATAATGATGAATAGAGGGTTTTATATTGAAAATATTTTGAATAAAAGTTGAAATAAAAATTTTTACGCAAATAGATTGCGTACTTTGATTTGAAATTTGTAGTATTGAACAAAGAAATCAACCATGGCAACTAATAAAATTGCATTAATACGCTACCAAACGATTGATAAATGTTTGCAAAATCATTTCAGAAAATGGACATTAGAAGATTTGATAGAAAAAGTTTCGGAAGCATTGTATGAATACGAAGGAATAACGTCTGGAGTTTCGAAACGAACGATACAAGGTGACTTACAAGTGATGCGTAGTGATAAATTGGGCTATAATGCGCCAATTGTTGTGCGTGAAAAAAAGTTTTATGAATATGAAGATCGAGAGTATTCGATTCATAATTCACCAGTTTCGTCTGCAGATTTGGATAAAATGAAAGAAGTGATTTCGGTGATGAAACAATTGAATGGTTTTAATTATTTTGATGATATGAATGAGATTATTACGCGCCTCGAAAATAATTTATCCAAGCAAACTCATCAACAACCAAATTATATTCAGTTCGAAGAAAATCCTTTATTAAAAGGTTTAGAACATTTGAATCGGTTGTATCAAGCAATTGTCAAGAAACAACCTTTGTTGATTTCGTATCAATCGTTCAAAGCAAAAAGTCAAGAACCAAAACAACAAGTTTATTATCCGTATTTGTTGAAAGAATATCGCAATCGTTGGTTTTTATTGGCTAAATCGAGAAAAGACATGAAGTTGTATACTTTGGCTTTGGATAGGATTGTTGAGTTTTATGAATTGGCCAATGAGCCGTTTATTGATGAGTTAGAAATTGATTTTGATACGTATTATAATAATGCGATTGGTGTGACAAAAAACGTGAAAGAAAGGGAGCAACGAGTTATTTTTCGGGTTAATAAAAAATTGGCGCCTTATGTCGTAACAAAACCTATTCATGCATCGCAAAAAACATTGGAGATTACAGATGAAGGAACGTTGTTTTCGATAGAAGTGGTGCATAATTTTGAGTTAGAACGAGAACTTTTAGGCTTTGGTGAAGAAATTGAAATTCTTGCACCAAGGTTAGTGAAAAAAAGAATAAAAACTCGATTAGATAAAGCGTATAATCAATACAAAAAATAAAAGCTGTCTCAGATAAGACAGCTTTTTATATGTAATAACGTGTAAAATTAATCGCCCATCAATCCTCCAACTAAAGAGTTGACAAAAGCTAAAACAATTCCGAATAATAAGGCGTACCAGAATCCATCAACATGAAAACTATCTCCCATAATTGCGCTCGCTAATAATATAATTACAGCCGTAATTACAAATGAGAATAATCCTAATGTTAAGATTGTTATAGGTAAGCTAATAAATTGTAGCAAAGGTTTTATAAAAGCATTTAAAAGACCTATAACAATTGCAACAATTATTGCAGATCCGTATCCTTTGATACTTACTCCAGGTAAAATGTTAGCAAGTCCAAAGACAACTAATGCTGATACAAAAAGATTAATAATAAAGCCCATAATTTATTTTTTTTAGATTAATATGTTGGTTTAAAATCAAAAGTTTTGCCAAATCGTTAAAAAAATTAATAAAAAATAAAAAAAGCTCAGAACGTGCTGAGCTTTAGTGTTATTGTATTGAAAAAAAATATTATAATTTTTCGAAAAGATATTTCATGTTAACTTCTTTATCAATAATTTGTGCTAAATCATCAACAGAAACACGTTTTTGTTCCATTGTATCACGGAAACGTAATGTAACAGAATTATCGTTTAATGAATCATGATCAACAGTGATACAGAAAGGTGTACCAATTGCATCCATACGACGGTAACGTTTTCCAATAGAATCTTTTTCTTCGTAAATTACATTGTAATCTAAACGTAATTTTTTCACGATTTGTTCTGCAAATTCTGGTAAACCATCTTTCTTAACTAATGGTAAAATAGCCGCTTTGATTGGTGCTAAAGCTGGTGGTAAAGCTAAAACTGTACGTTCTGATCCATCTTCTAATATTTCTTCTTTTAAAGAGTTTGAGAAAACTGCTAAGAACATACGATCCAAACCAACAGAAGTTTCTACAACATAAGGTGTGTACGATTCATTTGTTTCGTTATCGAAATATTGAATTTTTTTACCTGAATGTTGTTCGTGCGCTTTCAAATCGAAATCTGTACGCGAGTGAATTCCTTCTAATTCTTTGAATCCGAATGGGAATTTGAACTCAATATCAGCAGCAGCGTTTGCGTAATGCGCTAATTTCTCGTGGTCGTGGAAACGGTAATTATCATTTCCTAATCCTAAAGTTTGGTGCCATTTTAAGCGAGTTTCTTTCCATTTTTCGTACCAATCTAATTCTGTTCCTGGTTTTACGAAAAATTGCATTTCCATTTGTTCAAACTCACGTTGACGGAATATAAACTGACGCGCAACAATCTCATTACGGAAAGCTTTACCAATTTGAGCAATTCCGAAAGGTAATTTCATACGTCCAGATTTTTGTACGTTCAAGTAATTTAAGAAAATACCTTGAGCTGTTTCTGGGCGTAAATATAAATCCATTGCTTGATCTGCTGTAGCTCCTAATTTTGTACCGAACATCAAGTTGAATTGACGAACTTCTGTCCAATTTTTAGAACCTGTTACAGGATCAGCAATTTCTAATTCTTCAATCAAAGCTTTTACATCGTCCAAATCTTCGTTTTCCAAAGATTTACCCATGCGTGCTAAAATAGTGTTGATTTGATTTTGGTATTCTACAACACGAGGATTTGTCGCAACAAATTGATCTTTATCAAAAGCATCACCGAAACGTTTTGCAGCTTTAGCCACTTCTTTTTCGATTTTACCTTCGATTTTAGCACAATGATCTTCAATCAAAACATCGGCACGGTAACGTTTTTTAGAGTCTTTGTTATCAATCAAAGGATCATTAAACGCATCAACGTGACCTGAAGCTTTCCAAGTAGTAGGATGCATAAAAATAGCAGAATCAATGCCGACAATGTTTTCGTGCATTTGTACCATTGCTTTCCACCAATATTGTTTGATGTTATTTTTTAGCTCAGCTCCGTTTTGACCATAATCGTAAACGGCTGATAATCCATCATAAATCTCACTCGATTGAAAAATGAAACCATATTCTTTCGCATGAGAAACTACTTTCTTGAAAATATCTTCTGACATAATTAATTGTGTGTTCTTATTTAAAGTGCAATTTTAGTGAATTTTGATGAGTTTTTAGGTATGAATTGATAAAATCAAATAGAGAAAGGTTATTATTAAGAAATTTATGTAAGAAAAGTTGTATGGTTAAGAAGGAAATTCTATAAATAAATCAGAAAATGATATAAATTTTCTATTCTCTGTATTTCAAAATTTTGTTTATT
>NZ_CALGVK010000168.1:0-5991 GCF_937930195.1 uncultured Empedobacter sp. | reverse complement strand
ATTCTAAATGACACACTATCTAAAACTTATGCGAGTCAATCAATGGGTGAAAAATTTGTTTGTTTTTTTACCATTATTTTTCTCGGGAAATCTATTCAATATTGATTTGTTAATCGAATCATTTTACGGATTTCTGATATTCTCTTTTGTGGCAAGTAGTATTTACATCATCAATGATTATGTTGACATCGAAAAGGATAAAAAACACCCAGAGAAAAAAAACAGGCCATTGGCGAGTGGAAAAATCTCTAAACAAAATGCGTTTATCTTATTTTTGGTATTGCTTGTTTTAACGTGCTTTCTACTTTGGACTTTTGGTACGTTACAAGTTGCGATTCTTGTCGGGATTTATTTTTTAATGAATATTGCTTATTCGTTCAAACTTAAACAAGTTGCCATATTGGATGTGATGATTATTGCATTTGGCTTTTTGTTACGAGTTTTTGTTGGTGGTTATATGACGGGGATTTTAGTAAGTGACTGGACCATTTTGTTGGTGTTTGATCTTGCGTTGATTTTAGCTTTAGGAAAACGAAGAGGAGAATTGGTGAATGCCGAATTAGAAGGCGTTACTCGGAAATCATTGAACGGCTATAATCTCAATTTTCTTAATTCTGCATTAGCAATAACTTGTACCGTAGCAGTCATTTGTTACATGATGTTTATCCTTTCTCCCGAAACACAATCCAAATTTCATCATTATATAATTTATACCTTTGTCTTTGTTTTTGCGGCAGTTTTACGTTATTTGCAACAGACATTTGTGTATGCTAAAACCGAATCCCCAACGAAATTAATTTTTAAAGATCATTTTATCCAATTGTTGATTGTGTTGTGGGGAATTAGTTATGTTTTATTGATTTATTTTAATAATGGAAAATAAAAAATTAACTCCAGTAGCTAACTGGGGACTTTATCCATCTATAAAAGCACATGTTGTCACTCCAACAACAATTTTAGAATTTCAGGAAGCAATTCTTTCGAATGAAGAATTAATTGCTCGTGGAAATGGACGTTGTTATGGGGATGCTTCATTGCAAAATACCATTATCTCAACTTCGAAATGGAACAAGTTTATTGCTTTTGATCGTGAACATGGCATTATAGAAGTTGAATCGGGTGTTTTATTATCCGATATTTTAGAAGTTTCTGTTCCATCAGGATATTTTATTTCAGTTACACCAGGAACCAAGTTTATCACCGTAGGTGGAGCTATTGCATCAGATGTTCATGGGAAAAATCATCACATCGACGGATGTTTCTCTGATCATTTAATTCAGTTCGATTTGATGATAGAAAATGGTGATGTTTTACGTTGTTCGAGAAATGAAAATCAATCCTTATTTTGGGCAACTGTAGGAGGAATGGGATTAACAGGTGTTATTCTTTCTGCCAAATTTATGATGAAGAAAATCGAAACCGCTTATATCCGAAATGAAGCTATTCAGGCTAAAAATTTAGATCAAATTTTTGAGTTATTCGAATCTTCCGAATCTTGGACATATAATGTCGCATGGTTAGATTGTTTACAGAAAGGAGAGGCTTTGGGAAAATCGATTATGTTGCGTGGAGAACATGCTACCTTAGATGAATTACCAAATAAATTCACGAAGAATCCTCTTCAAATCAAAAAGAAATTTAATTTAACTATCCCTTTCTTTTTTCCAAGATTTGCATTAAATCCATTGTCAATTAAGATTTTCAATTGGTTGTATTTTAATAAGCAAGGTAAAAAACACCTGAAGAATTATGTAGATTACGAAACTTTTTTTTACCCCTTGGATGCTGTTCATAATTGGAACCGTATTTATGGTAAAAATGGATTCATTCAATACCAATTTGTTATTCCAAAAGAAAGAGGGAAAGAAGGAATGCGTAAAATATTAGAGACCATTGCAGCAAGTGGAAATGGTTCTTTTTTGGTTGTATTGAAATTATTTGGAGAAAATAATCCACAAGCTTATAATTCTTTTCCAATGAAAGGTTATACGTTGGCTTTAGACTTTAAAGTGAATGATAAATTAGAAAAACTAATTGGAAGTTTAGATAAAATTATAATGGATTACGGAGGACATATTTACCGAACGAAGGACGCAATGTCAAATCCTGCATTAACAGATTATTTAAACAACATCGATTCTCCAAAATTTGAGTCGATGCAAAATGAACGTATCAATAGATTTAAGCAAAAATGATAGTATTAGGATCAAATTCAGACGTTGCAGTAGCTTTTGTAGAAAAAGTTTTAAAAGAAGGAAAACGTTTTCCAATGGTTTATTTATTTACTTCCAATGTTGATAAAACGGTTAAGTTAGCCAACCATTTTTTTGCGAAATATGAGCAAACATGTGAAGTAGTACATTTTGATTTAACCAAAGAAAATGATTTATCTCAACTCCATCACATTGAGTCTGAATTGTTATTTTGTGCGGCAGGATATTTAGGGAAAAATTCGGAAGAAGGTTTGTATGACGATTGGAATACCAAACAAATTGTCGAAATCAATTATTCGAAGCTAATTGTTTTAATGAATCATTTTGCAAAGAAATTTGAAGAGAAAGGTGCTGGAACAATTATAGGTCTATCATCTGTTGCAGGAGAGCGAGGGCGACAAAGTAATTTTATATATGGTTCGGCCAAAGCAGGATTTACAGCTTATTTAGCAGGTTTGAGAAACTATTTATTTCACAAAAAAGTCCACGTTATGACAGTGATTCCTGGATTTATGGACACACAAATGACGGCTGATATCGAAACACCAAAACCATTAACCGCACAACCAGAACAAGCTGCAACGATCATTTACAACGCTTATAAAAAGAAAAAGAATGTGGTGTATGTGACATTTGTATGGTGGGGAATTATGATGATTATTCGAAATATACCCGAGTTTATTTTCAAAAAACTTAAAATGTAATGAATCGCAAATTATATCTTTTTGATTTTGATGGAACTTTAACAAAGAAAGATACCTTATTCGATTTTTTAAAATTCTCTTTTCCTAAAGTCTATTTTATTAATTATCTGTTGTTTATACCATTATTTGTCGGTTCTAAATTAAAGCTTTTAGAAGCTGGATTTGTAAAAGAAAAATTTATTTCAACATTCTTAAAAGGAAAACCTTATGTTGAAATCAATCAGTTAGCACAGAGCTATTTTGAACAGAATCACAACGAATTAATCCATCCAAAAGCAGATGAATACATCAAGTCATTAAGTAATTATCACGATAAATTTATAGTATCGGCATCGGTTGATTTTTGGGTTCAACCTTTTGCTGATTATTATGGAATGGGGTTAATTTGTACTAAAGCAAAGTTCGACGAACAAGGTTTTTATTCAGGTTATTTTGCTTCACCAAATTGTAATTATCAAGAGAAAAGAATTCGCATCGAAAAAGAAATCGACTTGTCTTTATATGATGAAATCATCGCTTTTGGTGATACAAAGGGAGATACTGCTATGTTTGAAATTGCTTCTGAGCGTTATTATCAATTTTTTAATTAATATATTTGTTGCACTAAACTAAACTTATGGAAAACTTTATAGATAAGAAGAAAGTATTCTTTGCTTCTATTCTCATAATAGCATTAAAATCAATTTTCTTTTTTACTCGCCATATTCAAGAAGATGCTTTAATCTCTTGGCGTGTTGCCCGTAACATTATAGAATATGGTGTATATGGTTATAATGGAGTTGAAAAAATTTCTGCTTCTACCACTCATCTTTATGTTTTTATAGGCGTTATTTTTCAATCGGTTTTCGGAGAAGGAAACTTTATTTATCCTTTACTTATTTTTAATACCATTTTATTTACGATTGGGATTTATTGGTTAGGAAAACTACTTTTTAACACCACAACAAAACTTATCTTATTTATCCTTTTTGTCAGTTTTTTACCACCGGCTATAAAAATGTCTATTTTAGGAATGGAGTTCGGAATGCTGTTCTTTTTCTATATGGCACTTATAAAGTATGGGTTTGTTGAAAGAAAAAATTGGGCTTTTATTGTAATGCCTATACTTATTCTTTGGACACGAATAGATACGTGTATTTTCTTAGGGTTATTGTTCATATATGATGTGATACAGCAGCGAAAATGGAATACAGCTCTAATGATTGGAGGTATTTTAGCGGTTGTAACTACAGTTGCATTCAACTGGTTTTATTTTGGAGAGATTGTCAATAATACGATCACTTCTAAGAAAAATAATTATTCTAACCCAACTTTATTAGAACGTTGGGCAGAATTTAAATATTTTGGACCAAATTTTTTTGGAATCATAAAATTTCCAACCTCAATATATAATTTTTCGACATTATTATTTTTTATTATCTCATTAATCAGTCTATTCTTTCTTTCGGGAAAATTAGAAACTAATCGTAAAAAAGTAGTTGGATTTTTATTCCTTTTTGGTTTGGTCAAAACGATTATATTCGGAGCAACAAATTCATGGTTTGACTGGTATTATTGGATACCTCAAATTTGTTTGTTCTTGCCAATTATAATAGTTGTATTAGACTCGGATAAATATAAATCCTTGTCAATTGCTTATTTTGTTGTTATTTTTATTCCTTTTACCGTTTACCAAGCTGTACATTCTATAGCAACTGGACATGGAGAATGGAATCATGCACGCAAGATTGGGTTGTATTTGGATTCGATTGAGCCAAATAAAAACAAATATATCTTCTTAGAACCTGCTGGTTATATTCCCTATTTTTCTAAATTGAAAGTTATTGATTATGTAGGATTAGTAGACAAGCGCTTAACAGACGAAAACATTGTTGAAAATGGGAAAGAAGTTGGTTTTTCCAACTTGATTAATAAAGCAAAACCCGATTATATTTTAGAAGATTTTAAACCCATGTTCAAAGGAACTTTAGCAGATCAATCTATTTATGAGGATTACGAACTTATAAAAGAATTTAAAATAGAGGATGTTGCTAAATCGGATCATCCAATATTAGATAAGATTTATAAATTCAAACCATCAGGTAGAGATTTTTATTTATATAAACGTAAATCGACAGCAAAATAATGGGTCAAAAAAAGAAAATATTAATACGTATTGGCTCGCTTCGTCATGGAGGTGCTGAAAAAGTATTGGTCACTTTTCTCAAAAATCTTTCACCAGAAAAATACGAAATAGATTTATTGTTGAATCTTTATTCGGGTAAATACCTAAAAGATGTTCCTTCTTGGATTACTATCTATTACTTGAATAAAGGTGAAATGATAACGACCAATCGTCTGCAAGATATTCCCCAAAAAGCTTATCGGGTAATCTATCAAGCGATTTTAAAGGAATTTCCAAAGTTGCTTTACACGTATATTTTACCCAATAAAACGTACGATATAGAGTTTGCTGCGATTCATGGAATGGCTGACGAAATTTTAAATTCGCCGATCAAATCATCTAAAAAAATCGTTTGGATTCACAATGATTTATCCAATATTCCAGCATATACAGACGAACGTTTAAAGTCTTTTTTTAAGTTTGATCAGATTTTAGTGATTTCTGAAAAGATCAATCGACTTTTTTTAGATTTGGCGACTACGGAAGCTGAAAAAAAGAAAGTAGTTCGCATTTATAATCCAATTGATGTGCACGAAATAAAATCATTAGCAGCTGAAAAATGTGACATCAAGAAAGCTGAGAATCAACCAACTTTTGTATCTATTGGTACGGTTTTTCCTCAAAAAGGTTTTGATCGTTTATTGCGAGCTCACAAACGTTTGTTGGATGAGGGTTTTCCACATCAGGTATGGATTGTGGGAGATGGTTATGATTTTCCAACGATCAAGAAGTTAGTGGATGACTTAAAAGTGAATGATACAGCTCACTTAATTGGATTCAAAGAAAATCCATATCCGTATTTTGTATTGGCAGATTATTACATTTTATCGTCTCGTTACGAAGGTTATCCTACGGTTTTATTTGAAGCGATAGTCCTTGAATAACTAATTATTGCAAACGATGTATCAGG
>NZ_CALGVK010000167.1:0-4507 GCF_937930195.1 uncultured Empedobacter sp. | reverse complement strand
AAACTAAAATCTACTTGGCCAGTTGCACTTATAACTTGAACATGGCAAGTTTTGAATTCTATTTATTTCTTCTTCATCTTTTGCATATCCATTTTCGAGTAGAATACTGTATAATTTAAGCGACAAATTTGATAATTTACTCGCTTGTAAATTCTGTAAATTTAACTCTTCAGATTGTTTAATTAATCAGCACGTCCGTAAATACTTCGAGTAATAAATTGAGATTCTATTATTTTTTCGAGTTCTAAAATATCGTATGCGATTGCTTTTTCATCAAAATCTAAGGCTTGTGATTTGGCTTTGTCTAACATTTTTAGACTTTGTTTATGTAATCCTTTTTGATATAAAATCGTTGCAAAATCAAACTGTTCACGTATTTGCATTCTTGAATTTTGCTGAGAAGGATTCATTCTCAAACTAATTAAAATTTGTTTATATAAATGAGCTTTTAGGTTTGATAATTGTTGTTTAGTTGTAATTTTTTTCTTTAAAATGATTGTTTCATCATATTCATTCAACTTATCTAATACATCAAATAATAAGAAAAATTTTGCATCTGCATTTATCTGCAAACGATTAACGTAAAGCTTAAATTGACGTTTTTCGGAACGATTTAAAGACTTTATTAAACTAAATAGAGCATCTTTATTATAATTAATCTTAAGTTAAGTTGTAGAAAAGCAATATTTTATCACGAGTAAAACAGCTTTAAGAATTGTAAAAGGTATTCTGTTTTAGAAACTTAAAGTTAGCACATTTTTATTTTTACATCACAATAACAATCAAAACAAATTGCTATGAGTGCTGAAAAGATTCAAATTTTTGATACAACGTTAAGAGATGGAGAGCAAGTTCCTGGTTGCAAATTAAACAAAAAACAAAAGTTAGATATTGCTGCGAGATTAGACGAGTTAGGAGTAGATGTGAGTGAAGCTGGTTTTCCAATTTCAAGTCCAGGAGATTTCGATGCTGTAAATGCAATATCGAAATTGGTAAAGAATGCAACTGTATGTGGTTTGACTCGCGCAAACAAAAAAGATATAGAGTCGGCAGCAAAGGCTTTGCAATTTGCTCAAAAACCAAGAATTCATACCGGAATTGGTACTTCGGATTCTCATATCATTCATAAATTTAATTCGAATCGTGAGGTAATCATAGAACGCGCTGTAGAAGCTGTTGCTTATGCAAAAACGTTTGTAGATGATGTAGAGTTTTATGCTGAAGATGCAGGACGTACAGACAATGTTTTTTTAGCACAAGTTTGTGAAGAAGTAATTAAAGCGGGTGCTACAGTGCTTAATATTCCAGATACAACCGGTTATTGTTTACCTTTTGAGTATGGAAATAAAATAAAATATTTGAAAGATCATGTTCAAGGAATTGATCGTGTGATTATTTCTTGTCACAATCATAATGATTTAGGTTTGGCTACTGCTAATGCGGTTGCGGGAGCAATAAATGGAGCACGTCAAATTGAATGTACAATTAAGGGAATAGGTGAGCGTGCAGGAAATACAGCTTTAGAAGAAATCGTTATGATTTTTAAACAACACAAAGAACTTAATTTTTATACAGATATCAATACTCAAATGTTAACGGAGTTAAGTCAATTAACATCAGAAACTATGGGTATGATGGTTCAACCTAATAAGGCGATTGTAGGTTCAAATGCTTTTGCACATAGTTCTGGAATTCATCAAGATGGTGTAATTAAGAACCGTGAAACTTATGAAATTATTAATCCTGCAGATGTTGGTGTAAACGAATCATCTATTATTTTAACAGCTCGTAGTGGACGTTCAGCCTTAGCGTATCGTTTAAAAGATATTGGTTTTGAGACTTCTAAAAATGAATTAGATGTTTTATATGAACAGTTTTTAGCCATTGCAGATACTAAAAAAGAAGTAGTTCGCGAAGATTTACTTGGATTAATGCATCAATTTAACCAAACAACACAAAGAAAATTTGCATGAGAACATTATTTGATAAAGTGTGGGATGCACACGTTGTTAGCCAGGTGGAAGATGGACCACAAGTGATTTATATTGATAAACATTTGATTCATGAAGTAACAAGCCCACAGGCTTTTTCTGAATTGGAAGCGAGAAACATTCCAGTTTTTAGACCAGATCAAATTGTAGCAACCGCAGATCACAATGTGCCAACAATCGATCAAGATCAACCAATTCGAGATCCATTATCTAAACAACAATTAGAACAATTAGCCATTAATTGCGAAAAAAATAACATTACATTTTATGGTTTAGGACACCCTTATCAAGGAATTGTTCATATCATTTCACCAGAATTAGGAATTACACAACCTGGAATGAGCATGGTTTGTGGTGATAGTCATACTTCTACGCATGGTGCATTTGGAGCAATTGCATTCGGAATTGGAACCAGTCAAGTCGCACAGGTTTTTGCAAGTCAATGTTTGTTGATGAATAAACCAAAATCGATGCGAATTAAAGTCAATGGAAAATTAAATCCGAATGTTCAACCAAAAGATGTGATTTTATATATCATTTCTAAAGTTGGAACAAATGCCGGAACAGGATATTTCTGTGAATATGCGGGAGATGTTTTTGAAAAGATGTCTATGGAAGGACGAATGACAGTATGTAATATGTCGATTGAAATGGGAGCTCGTGGAGGAATGATTGCACCTGATCAAACAACTTTTGATTATTTAAAAAACAAACCATTTGCACCGAAAGGAGAGGAATGGGAACAAAAAGTGGCGTATTGGAAAACCTTAGCAAGCGATGCAGATGCTGTTTTTGATGAAGAAATAGAATTTGATGCAGCTGATATTTTTCCAATGATTACGTTTGGAACGAATCCGGGAATGGGAATTTCGGTGAAAGATATGATTCCTTCGAAAGATTCATTAAACGAAAATGAAAAAGAATCGTTTGAAAAAGCATTGAAATATATGGGCTTCCAAGATAATCAATCGATCATCAATCATCCAATTGATTACGTATTTCTCGGGAGTTGTACCAATGCGAGAATCGAAGATTTGCGTCAAGTTGCAGATTATGTAAAAGGAAAACAGCGCAATAAAAATGTAACAGCGTGGATTGTTCCAGGATCAAAACAAGTAGAAAAGCAAGCAATAGAAGAAGGTTTGGATAAAATTTTTGAAGCCTCTGGTTTCAAATTGAGAGAACCAGGTTGTTCGGCTTGTTTGGCGATGAACGATGATAAAGTTCCGGAAGGAAAATACTGTGTATCGACTTCGAATAGAAATTTTGAAGGTCGTCAAGGTCCTAATTCAAGAACATTATTAGCAAGTCCTTTGGTGGCAGCAGCAGCAGCAATTCACGGGAAAATTGTTGATATCAATTAAAATTAACACAAGATGGATTCAATCAATCAACTAAAATCATCGGCAGTACCGATTAAAATAGAAAATATAGATACCGATCAAATTATTCCAGCTCGTTTCTTGAAAGCGATTAGCAGAGAAGGTTTTGGAGATAATTTATTCAGAGATTGGAGATTTAATCAAGAGAATGAAAGAATTAATGATTTTCCATTAAATGATACAAAGTTTGAAGGGAAAATTTTAGTTGCTGGTAAAAATTTTGGTTGTGGAAGTAGTCGCGAACACGTAGCTTGGGCAATCAAGGATTATGGATTTGATGTTGTGATTAGTAGTTATTTCGCAGATATCTTTAAAGGAAATGCATTAAACAATGGGATTTTACCAATTGTTGTTTCGGATGAAGTTTTAAATCAAATCTTTGAAATCATCGACCAAAACCCTTCAACAGAATTTGAAATTGATTTAGAAAAACAAACCTTAAAAATTCAAGATCAAACCATCAACTTTGATGTTGATTCATATAAAAAAATCTGTTTATTAAATGGATATTATGACATTGATTTTTTAATAAGTAAAAAAGATAAAATAGAAACTTACGAACAAAACCATAAATCTTTACAACATGAAAACGCATAAAATAGCAGTACTTTCTGGAGATGGAATAGGAACAGAAGTGGTTTCGGAAACAATAAAAGTTCTGAATGTAGTTGAACAACTTTTTAAATATAATTTCGAATTTGAGGAAGCTTTAATTGGAGCTATAGCAATTGACGAAACAGGAAATCCTTTGCCTGACGAAACATTACAATTATGTAAAAATGCTGATGCAGTGTTGTTCGGTTCTATTGGAGATCCAAAATATGATAATAATCCGAACGCTAAAGTTCGTCCCGAACAAGGTTTATTGAAAATGCGCAAGGATTTAGGATTGTATGCAAATATACGTCCAGTAACAACCTTTCCATCATTACTTCATAAGTCTCCATTGCGTGCAGAAATAATTGAAGGAGCAGACTTTATGTGTATTCGCGAATTGACAGGAGGAATGTATTTTGGCAGACCTCAAGGTCGTAGCGAAGATGGGAACACTGCCTACGATACATGTGTGTATACACGTGAGGAAATTGAACGAATACTTCACCTTGCTTATAAATTTGCTTTGCAAAGACGCAA
>NZ_CALGVK010000166.1:0-13064 GCF_937930195.1 uncultured Empedobacter sp. | reverse complement strand
CATAACGCATAACGCATAACGCATAACGCATAACGCATAACGCATAACGCATAACGCATAACATGAATCATATATATTTGGTCAATGCATTGGTAACAGATGCAGAGGGTAGAATGCTTGCTGTTCGAAAAAAGAATTCGAAATTTTTTCAGATGGTTGGAGGTAAACGCGAAAAAGGTGAAGAATTATTAGCAACACTTCGGCGCGAATTTTTAGAGGAAATTAATATCGATATTTTACTGCACGATGTTTCGTTTTTAGGACAACACACTTCTGTTGCCGTTAACGAGAAAAACACAGAAGTACATGCAAATGTTTTTCATGTGAAATTGAAGTCGTTAAAAACGCTTAAAATTGCTTCTGAGATAGAAGAAATGGCTTGGATAACGAAAGAAAACTACACAGATTATCAATTGGCTCATTTGTTAGAAGAATTTAGTTTGCCTATATGGTTGGAAATGGAATGCTAAAAACTCAAAAAATTCTGTAACGTTTTTATTTTATGTCTACTAACTTGTAAACACTAGAATAATTTGGCGATGAAATCTATTTGGGAAGCAACTTTTGAGCATAATGTAATTAGAATTGAGAATAATTGGTTTTCTGGAGAAAAATTAGTTGTAAACGGACAATTACAAGATTTAAAGCAGAATCTATTTGCATCTAATTTAGAAGGTCATCTTTTTACAATGACGAAAGAGAAGTTGAAAATTAAAGTTAGATTGTTTTCAGATTTTTTCAGAATAAATTGTATTCTTTTTGTCGATAACGAACAAGTTGTTTTGAAACAAATAAAATAACAATTTTGAGGGCAAAACAGACTTATTTCTTAGAATTAATCGAACAACACAAAGGGATTTTGCACAAAGTCGCTAAGATGTATATGGATGATGCTGATGATCAGAATGATTTGATGCAAGAAATTGTTTTGCAGTTGTGGAAATCATTTGAACGGTTTGAGGGAAATTCACAATTTTCGACTTGGATGTATCGTGTTTCACTGAATACGGCTTTAACTTATTTCAAAAAAGAAAAGAAAAAGACGGATACTCACACATTTATAGAAAATATAGATCGTGTAGATGAGGTAGATTCTCGCGAAAAAGAGACGCAACTTGAGTTGTTTTACAAAGCTGTTCACGAATTAAATAAAGTAGAAAAAGCCTTAATTTTTCTTTTTTTAGAAGGACAAAGTCACAAAGAAATTGGTGCAAACTTAGGAATTACTGAAGGAAATGCTCGCGTAAAACTGAATCGTACAAAAGATAAACTACAAATTATTATAAAAAAATACGGCTATGAATTTTGATGAATTACAAAAACAATGGGATAATCAGTCTTCAGAAGATGTGAAGATTCAGAAGGATTTGAAAAATTTAAATACAGCAAATAATATATTTGAAGACTTAAGAAAAAAGATAAAAACTGAGTTAATAATAACCATTATTTCATTTGCTTTCCTTTTCGTGATACCCATAGTCCCAATATATAAGATTAATGGAGTAGTTACATTTTTCTATTATTTCTTTATTTTTTATTTGTTAATAGCAGCAATAGTTACATATTTACGTTTTTATCATTTTTATAAAATCTCAAAAGATTATGAAATTAACTCGTCGAAAGAGTTGTTAATGAAAGTTTATTATGAACTAAAGTATGCTTTAGATACGTATTTTATTACAACAATAATAGCTACGCCAAATGGAATTGGACTATATTTTATATTGTTTTCTTTTGGGAATTCAGAAAAATATTTTGCACAGTTAATGAATTTTTCTGAAACATTTAATTCTAATCCCAAGTTTTTTATTTGGTTATTATTATTAATTGTTTTTTCAATTGTATTTGTAGGAGGGCTTTTATATTACATGTATGTAATATATTATGGTAGTAGATTAAAATTAATTAAAGAGATTTTAAACCAATTAGAAGAGTAGCGATATGTTACTCTTTTTTTTTAATACGGAATTTCCAAGACAAATTTGTAAACAAGTGATTGATTATTTCTGAGGATTTCGACCGAAATTTCTTGGAATTCATTTTGTTTCATAAAATTTTCAATATCATTCAAACTCATGTTATTCACATGTTTTCCGTTCAGTTTGATTAATCGATCATTTGCTTTTAAACCAATCAAATCTGCATTCGAATTTTTTCGAACAGATTCTATTTTGTAAACAGGTTTCATAACGATTTGATAATTTACTTTTTGAGGAGAAAAAGTGTTGGTTTCGGAAGCTGAGCGTTGTTGAAAATCAACATTAACTTTTTCATTTTTCCATTCAAACTCATCATGAATAATCGTCAAACCACTTCTGTTATAATGAAAAGCATCTCTAAAATTTCGGTTCGATTTATAATAAAATGTTTTATTTCGGTAATCTAAAATAATTGAAAAACGTCTTAAAACCTCATTCCCTAAAGATCCTTTTCGGTTATTTTTGAGATTAATGTATTGAATAGATTCATAATCAGGAACAGCAATCAAAGGATAATGCAGTTTATATTTTCCGAGATTTACAGACGTAATTGTGCCACGTTCACCGTTAATTATTCCATTGAATCCTTTTCCTAATTCATCATCAAACGCATGGTTTAAAGGAGCTAAATTTTTAATTTCATTCTTGAATAACCACAACCCATCACTGTTACCAATATCTATGAGCATTTTTTGATCAGTAAATTCACGTTCATAAAAAAAATCAATTGAGGTAAACGGTTTGTTTTCTGTGCTAATTTCTAACGCTTTTGATTGATATTTCTTTAATTTTTTAACCTCTTTTATCGTCGCATAAATTGTGATTTTTTGTTTTGCATAATCAATTTCGATTGGATGATTCTTAAAAAATTCTGAACCAATAATCCCATGAACATCAATTCCTAAACGAGAAAATAAATTAAAATTTTCGTCTTGAATTATTATAATATTGGCATTAGTAGCTAAATAATGATTGCCAACGGCTAATTTATTATTCTTTGAATAAAACCCCTTGGTGTCTTTCGCATCTTTTCCTAAACCTTTTAGTGTAATAGTTTGAATATCTTTTTTATCAATTGTTTGATCAAATTGGCTAAATAAAATGGTTTCTTTTAGACCAGAATCAATGATAAAATTCATCGGTTGATTATTGAATGTTACTGGAACAATGACTAAGTTTTTGATAAATTGAAAATGAATTTTTTCTTTTTTAATCTTTTCGGATAAAATAAGTCCACTTTCTTGTGCATGAATATGCAAGAAATTTAAGAATAAAAATACGATGATGTAAAATCTAAATAGCATTCAACTGATTGTATCTATTAAATTTATGCAAAAAAAGAATGCAAATATGGATTAAATCTTAAGAATTGAAACAAAACTTTAACATGTTGTTGTGTAACCTTTGGGAGTTTTGAACATCTATATTTTATAAAATTGATAATAATTTAAAAACCAAATAGATGACAAAAATTTACTTCCTTATTTTATGTTTTATAACGTTTGCAAATGCACAAGATTATAAAAAAGATACGATAGAATTGCACGAAACGATTTTGTATGATAAATCTAAGTTTAAATTAAAAAGAGTTGGATCAGATACTAAGACTAAGACTGTACAAGTTGGTTTGAATTCAGATATTAATTTTAAAAAAGATTCTTTACCAAAATATATAAAACAAATTGCTATCCCTATAAGTGCACCTAATAAAGAATTTACTTTTCAACGAATAAATTTTAATTTCAGTTATCCATTAAAAGTTGATTCTGTTATTGTAAAAGTAGATTTATTTAGTGATTTAGATAATCGTCCAGATAAAACGATATTAGAAAATCCTTTTAATATTGTAGTTAAAAAAGGAAGTCAGCAGGATGATATTTTTACTTATGATTTGAGAGATTATAATATTAAACATAAAGGAAATTTCTACATAAAAGTAGAATTGTTAACAAAACTTGAGTCACCAATATATCTTAGCGCAGCGTTGTTAGCAAAATGTTTGTACAAAACTAAAGATTCGGATAAATGGCAGAAAACGCCTTTGGGAATAACGCCAGCGATAAATACAGATATATTAATTAAACGATAAAAAAGAGCTAATCAGCTCTTTTTTATCGTGGTGTTCCCCAACCCCAAGGAGCGGGTGGTGTTTCAATTTCATTTGTTAAATCGAAGTAAACGTTAAATGGTACTTTAGAACCAGGTTTTTGCAAATTGTAACTAAATGTTTTGTCATCAAGTGTAATCCACCAAATATTTGTTGAAGCATAATCTATAAGACTTGCTGTTTCTTGGTCGGCAGGAAACATCTGGAAATCTTTAAAACCATAATTGGTATTTGTTCCACCATAAAAAGTTACCGACTCTGAAGTTCCATTTTCGTGACGATGATCGTGTTTTAGTGTAATGACTCCATCTTTTTTAGTCAAAATCCATGTACGTGAATAATTATCACCCACATTGAACGGAATTTTTATTTCGTTTTCTGAACAGCTTTTAACATGCATCGTTAATTTTTTACCAGCAAAATCATCACGTTTTATGTGTTCAGCTAATTTTCCTTCATAGGCTTTACCGCAATGTTTTTCGAGGTTTTTCCAAAATATTTCCGAAGGTTTATCTGTTTGTGCAAAAAGTGAAGTGCCTCCAATTAATACAAATCCAAGCTGTATGTATTTTTTAATCATAATCAGTAATAAAAACTATTCAATAATATTTTAAAGATAATCTTTTTAGAATTAATTGTTGAGCTTAATTTTCTATGCATAAAAAAGCCCTCGCTTGTTCAGGGCGAGGGCATATAGTTAAGTGTGTTATTTCTTCAAATAAAAATCTAAATTAAAATTAATTAATATCTATAATATTCTGGTTTATATGGTCCTTCAACCGTTACACCAATGTATTCTGCTTGTTCTTGAGATAAAACTTCTAATTCTACTCCTAATTTAGCTAAGTGTAATTCTGCAACTTTTTCATCTAAATGCTTCGGTAAAGTATATACTTTATTTTCGTAAGCTGATGAATTAGTCCACAACTCGATTTGAGCTAAAGTTTGGTTAGAGAAAGAGTTTGACATCACGAAAGAAGGGTGACCTGTTGCACATCCTAAGTTTACTAAACGACCTTCAGCTAAAACGATAATATCGTTTCCGTTGATGTTGTACTTGTCAACTTGAGGTTTGATTTCTTCTTTTGTAGATCCGTAAGTAGCGTTTAACCAAGCCATGTCGATTTCGTTATCGAAGTGACCAATGTTACAAACAACAACTTTGTCTTTCATTTTTTCGAAATGCTCTGCGCGTACAATTCCAAAGTTACCAGTCGTCGTAATTACGATATCAGCGTTTGCAACAACTGTATCTAAACGTTTTACTTCGTAACCTTCCATCGATGCTTGTAAAGCACAAATAGGGTCGATTTCTGTTACTGTAACAATTGCTCCAGCGCCACGGAAAGAAGCCGCTGTACCTTTACCAACATCACCAAAACCACAAACTACAACACGTTTACCAGCAATCATCAAGTCAGTAGCACGTTTAATAGCATCTACTGCAGATTCGCGACATCCGTATTTGTTGTCGAATTTAGATTTTGTTACAGAATCATTTACGTTAATTGCAGGCATAGGCAATGTACCTTTCTCCATTCTTTCATAAAGACGGTGTACACCCGTAGTTGTTTCTTCTGATAATCCTTTGATCTCAGCAACCAATTCTGGGTAACGATCAATCACCATATTCGTTAAGTCTCCACCATCATCCAGAATCATGTTTAATGGTTTGCGATCTTCTCCGAAAAATAATGTTTGCTCGATACACCAATCGAATTCCTCTTCGTTCATCCCTTTCCAAGCATACACAGGAATCCCAGCAGCAGCAATTGCAGCAGCAGCGTGATCTTGTGTAGAGAAAATATTACATGACGACCATGTAACATCAGCTCCTAAAGCAACTAACGTTTCGATTAATACTGCAGTTTGGATTGTCATGTGTAGACAACCTGCAATGCGAGCACCTTTCAAAGGTTGAGCAGCTTTATACTCTTCACGGATAGCCATTAACCCAGGCATTTCTGCCTCAGCCAACGTAATTTCCTTTCTTCCCCACTCAGCTAAAGAAATATCTTTAACTTTGTATGGAATGTATTGCGTTTTTGTATCCATCAATTGATATATTTAACTAACTTTTTTTTAAAGTTTATAAGGAACAAATTTACAAACAAATTTCGATTAATAAAATGCCCGTTATCGATTATATTAACGATTTTAAACATACCCGCATTATTACGTGGAATGTAACAGAATCGAATGAAGAATTGTTAGAATATCTTCATTTAGAGGATTATAGGATGGAAAAATATAATAATCTTCGACCTAAACAGGCCAGAGAATATCTTGGTTTGCGCGCTTGTCTAAAGAAATTGGACTTGGATTATGATGTAAATTATGACGAAAGAGGAAAACCTTTTTTACCTACAAATAAAGAAATTTCTATCACGCATTCCTATGGATTGGTTTCTGTTGGCGTGAGCGAATATAATATTGGGATAGATATTGAATTGGCTCGACCAAGAAAAATTTTAAACATTAAACACAAATTTGCGCGTCCAGATGAAATCGCTTGGATTCCGCAAGAGCATGAAATTGAATATTTGCATGTAATTTGGGGAATGAAAGAAGGTTTGTACAAATTGAATGGTGGAAATCTTTGGAATTTTCTGAATCATTATCGCGTAGAAGAATTTGAATTAGTAGAAAATAATCAAATTATTTGTTGGATTTCTGATGAGATAAAATCTCGAAAATACCATGCGTTTTATAAAATGATTGGAGAATATTATTTGGTTTGGGTACTGGATTATGAATAAATCGAAATGCGAAATTAGAATTACGACTTATGAAACTCAAAAATTATTCTCACATTCTCAAATTAGCGAATTAACACATTAACCATGAACGATTTTATTGATTATATTTTTGCGCCTTATAAAACGTATTCTTCGTTGAATATTTTGCTCGAAACTATTGCAACTCTATTTGGGATTATTTCCGTTTATTATACCTACAAACGTAATATATTGGTTTATCCGACCACTATTATTTCGACATTTATTTTTATCTATTTATTTTTTAATTGGGGATTGTATGGCGAAACAATAATCAATTTTTATTATACATCGATGGCAATATATGGTTGGATTTTGTGGCAAAAAAATCTTGAAGAAGATCATAAACATGTCGATGTTTCGTGGGCTTCGAAAAAAGAATATTTGTATGCAACGATTTTGTTTGCATTGAGTTTTCTGTTTATTCTGACGATTTATTATTTCCGTCCAGTTATTCAGAATGGATTTGACACAAGTTTTATCAATCAATGTCAATTTCATTATACTCAAATAGATTTTATAGATGCATCGACAACAGCCATCTTTTTGATTGGGATGTGGATGATGGCAAGACGAAAAATTGATAATTGGTTTTTTTGGATAATTGGTGATTTGGTGATGATTCCACTGATGATTCATAAAGGAGCTGTGATTACATCATTTCAGTATATTGTTTTGTTAGTTTTATCGATTATTGGACTAATTGATTGGATTAAATCTATTAAAAATTACCAAAAAATAGTGAGCGAGTAAATAAGTTTATTTTATTATTTTAGCATTAATTATTTATCAAAAATTTTACCTAAAAAAATATGGAAGATCAACACGTATATCAACAAAACCAATTGGTTGCAGAAGCAACGAGTGCAGAAAGAGCAAATTTTTATAAACATACCTATGGACATGTTGCAGGAGGAGTTTTAGTATTTGTATTAATCGAATCTTTGATGTTGAAATCAGAAGCTTTAGTCAGCTTTATGTTAAGTTTAACTTCAGGATATCTTTGGTTAATTCTATTGGCTGGATTTATGGGAATTACTTGGGTCGCACAAAAAATGGCTTATGGTTCGATTTCTAAATCAAAACAATACTTAGGTTACTTATTGTATATAATTGCAGAAGCTTTAATTTTTGTTCCAATGCTTTACATCGCATTACATTATGGCGGAACATACGTTATAAAACAAGCGGCAGTTGTGACAGGAGGATTATTTGTAGGATTATCAGCTATCGTATTTTTTACAAAAGCAGATTTTTCTGTTTTAAAAGGAGCGTTAACAATTGGATTCTTCTTAGCAATTGGTTTGATAATTGCTGGGATGTTATTTGGGTTCGATTTAGGCTTATGGTTCTCAGTAGGAATGTGTGCATTAGCAGGTGGTGCAATATTATACAATACGCATCAACTAAAATATGAATTTGGAACACAACAATATGTTGCAGCAGCATTGTCGTTATTTGCATCATTAATGTTACTATTCTGGTATATTTTAAGAATTTTTATGAGCAGAGATTAAACAGAAACAAACAATAAATTTGTATATTGAACCGTAGCATTTTTGTTACGGTTCTTTTTATTAAAATACTATGACAAATAAAGAAAAAGAAGTAGATAGAATACAATCTCCGTTTCGACCAAAAGATTGGAACGAGATTAGAATAAATGACTCTTGGGCATTGTTCAAGATTATGGCAGAGTTTGTAAATGGTTATGAAGCCATGTCAAAAATTGGACCTTGTGTTTCTATTTTTGGTTCGGCACGTACATCAAAAGAAAATCATTATTATCAATTAGCAGAGGAAATTGCCTATCAATTAACTAAAATAGGTTTTGGTGTTATTACAGGAGGAGGACCTGCAATTATGGAAGCTGCAAATAAAGGTGCTCAAAAAGGAGGAGGCTCATCTGTTGGTTTAGGAATTACATTGCCTTTCGAGACAGAATTGAACAAATATATTGACCGTGAATATGAAATAAATTTTGATTATTTCTTTGCTCGAAAAGTGATGTTTGTAAAATATTCTCAAGGATTCATCGTAATGCCAGGAGGTTTCGGAACATTAGATGAACTGTTTGAAGCATTAACTTTAGTTCAGACAAAGAAAACAGGTCGTTTCCCAATCGTTTTGGTTGGTACTGAATATTGGTCTGGATTATTTGATTGGATTAGAGATCGAGTGATTGCAGATGGTTATATTTCTGAAACAGATTTAGATCTTTTCCGTTTAGTTGATACAGCAGAAGAGGCGGTTGGTCACATTCAGAATTTCTATGCAAAATATAATATCAAGCTTAATTTTTAAGCACAAAAAAACCTCATCATTTGATGAGGTTTTTTATATTTTTATGATTGAATTTATTTTAAATCAACTACTTCAAAAACCATATCTTGGTAATCATTAGCTTCATAAAAAATACCAATTTTATTTTTTGATATATTCGTTAAAACGGAATAAGCCGAAGAATTTGGTTCTATAGTTTTGAAAAAATTCCATGTTTTCGCTTGATCTCTACTTACTTTCAATCCCAGGTTTTTGACTATCTTTTGAATCATGCAAATTACTAAACACAATATCTTTTCCTAAAACCAATGTCGAAGCATTACAAGTTGGATCAATTAATTGTTCATCCATTTTAGAAGTCCATGTTTTTCCTTGATCTTTTGAGATAAATATTTTACGGAAACCAGCATTTTGAATGCGCGCATTTAACATCCAATTTTTGTTTCGTCAGCTTTTTCTGCAACACTCGAAATTCGTTCCCACGTTTTTCCATGATCTTTACTTCCGAATACGTAAACACCGTCTTTCAATCGAACCAATGTATTCAAAATCCAACCTTCTTTTGTGTATGCGCCACGACCAGAAGTAATGAATTTAAAATCTTTTTTCCATTCCGTTGGCGTAATTTGGTCCGTAATATCAACAGGTTTTGACCACGTTTCTCCATTGTCAGCACTTTTTACAAAATGTAATCGAAATTCATTTTTCGCAATTTTATGATTCATGTAATTGTAAAAAAGATAAATTTCTTTTGTCTTTTCATCCAAAACCATTGATACATCAGAAGCAGATTCTTGATCTGGAAAATCGATAACTCGCTTGATTGCTGACTATGTTTTTCCCTTGTCATCACTTTTCCTAATCACAATATTGATATTAGGATTGTAAAGTAAATCGCCACAATTTGGAACACGCTCGTCGATTGCCGCAATCAATATTCCTTTTGCTGATGTAATGATACTCTGAATGCGATAACATTTGACATCCGATTGATTTTTGATTGTAAATAAAACTTGTTTGTTGGTTTGGGCAAATCCCAGCGTATAAGCGAAGGAAAAAATGGCAAGTAGAATTTTTCTTTTTTGTCATGGTGTAAATTAACCGACAAGTTATTGATTTTTCAACGATTTGTGAAAATGAAAAGCCATCAAAACGAATTTTAATGGCTTTTTTTGAAATTAATTTTTAATCAGTTTCGCCGACGATTTTCGATTTTTAGCTTCAATGTCAAGAATGTAAATACCTTTTGGTAATTCTTTGATGTTAAATTGATGTATTGCTGAAAATTTTCCTGAAAATTCTTTGACCAACTTTCCTGATAAATCATAAATTTTTACTTTTTCTGAATTAATATTTAATGAAAAAGAGGAAGAAACTGGATTTGGAGTTACAGAGATTTTTTCTGAATTAACCTCAATATTATCTGTTGATAAATTTGCTTTTGCATTCCCGAAAATTCTAAATTCACCTGGATTTAGATTAACTGTAAATGATGAATTTGTATTGGTGACATTCAGCGTTGTTTCGTCCATCAAATTGTACCAATTTCCTGTAAATGGAAAAAGTGGCGCAATTGCTTGAGTGCTTGTTGTGAAGTTTGCAATAACAATTACCTCATATAAATCAGACGACGATAATAAATTATTTGTAATCTGAATACGCGGTTTTAAATCTCCAGATGTAATTGTATAATTATCAGTTTCGAAAACTTTGTTGTTTAATTTAAGACCAATAATTTTTGACCAAACTTCATAAACAGATTTTCTATCGGCATTTGTTAAGTAACCAATTTCGCTTGGAATAGGTTTTGGATTGGTGCGACATCCGTCATTATTTGTTCCATCTTCGCAATGATTGATCGAATAATCATATCCTAATTCTCCAAATTGCCACAACATTTTAGGACCAGGAATCGTAAATAGAACGGCACCTAAAGCTTTTTGTCTTTCTAAAGAAGTTTTTAAATCTTTTACATTATAAGTTCCTGATGATGCACGATATTGTAAATTCTTGTACATCATTCTTTCTTCATCATGACTTTCTGCGTAGGCAACCAAATGTTTTTTCGTAAAACCTTTTACAGTATGCTTCAACCAATCAAAGTTACTATCCGAAGCATATCCCATTGTATTTTGATTAAAATTATTAGTCGCTTTACCCCAAAGCATAATTCCTTTACCTTCGTTAATGCGATAATTCGCCCATTCTGTTTCCTCTTGTGCTGAACCATTATTTCCTAAATGTTCAAAAATGATGTAGGAATTCGGATCAATTGTCCATTGCATATCTGCATATTTTTTTAAAATTGCTACACGATCAGCTTGATATCCGTTTGTACAAGTTTCATCAGAAGGTGTACAATTTTGTGTAAATCCTTTTGTTAAATCCCATCTAAATCCATCAATTTTGAACTCTTCAATCCAATGTTTTAATGTACGTTGTACATAATTTTGAGTTGGTGTTAATTGATGATTTAAATCGTATCCAACATTGTAACTATGTTTTGAGGTTTGATTAACATAAGGATTTGTAGTAGTTGGTTCTCCAAAACCATCATTGTCGGGATCATTCATCCACATTCTAACCAACGGAGATCGACCATAAACATGATTTAAAGCAACATCTAAAATGATTGAAATTCCATTTTGATGACACAAATCGATGAACTCTTTCATTTTATCTGCTGGTCCATAAGCTTTATCCAAAGCAAGATGATAAGCTGTATTATAACCCCAAGAAATATTTCCTTCAAACTCCATTACGGGCATAACTTCGATTGCGTTGATGTTTAATTTTTTGAAATAATCAAAATCATCAATTAAAGATTGCCATGTTTTTGTTGAATTGAAATCACGAATTAATAATTCGTAAATCATCAAATTCTCTTTATTTGGGCGATTGAAATTTGAAACTTTCCAATTGTATTTTGCTTGATTTGTTTGTAAAACCGAAACTTCAAATTGTTGTCCAGTAGGATATACAGGCATATTTGGGTAAGTTGCTGCGGTAATATACGGATCATCATAAGGCGATAAAACTAAAGTCGAATAAGGATCTGCAGTTTTGATTCCATCACTTGTTCGATATTGAAACGTATAGATTTCACTTGCTTTAAGATTAGATAATTCAATCCAATATAAATCCTTGTTAGTTGTATCTCGATTCATCACATATTGATCAGAAAGTTGCCAATTATTGAAACTTCCGATTACATGAATGAACTCTTTTTGTGGAGCGTATAAAACCAAATATGCTTTTGTAAAATCATTATTCAAATAATTAATTCCTTCATGTAAATTAGATGGAATAGCTACATCTTTCACTGTTGGTTTGATATTAACTGTAAAAGATTTGCTTATTGTTTGACCATTAAAAGTAGCACTCAACGTGTAATTCTGATTTTGTGAAATGGTATAATTTTTATCAAAAGATGTTGAATTATTTAATGCATCAATTTGAGTTCCGTTAGCAGATAATGTCCAATTAGCAGATTTTGTAGCTATCGCTTTGATGTTAAAACTTGATCCTGAAGAAACATTTGTAATTGAATTTTCGAGCGGATTAGTTAAAGTAACTTTGAAAGAACCTACCGAAATAGAAAGATTCGTAGTTTGTTGTTTTCCATCTGCACTTCTAAAAACAACATCTATTGCTGTAATATTTTTAGAAGTATCAACTCCATAGAATTGATAAATAGATGTAGGGATTTCTAATTTGTAGGTTGATCCAGAAACGAAAGTTAATTTGGGTTGAGTGGTATTATTTCCCCAACTTTCAATTATATTTTCCCATTGTTTTCCATCAATAGTTACGCCTGTATGCGCATAAATATCTCCTGAATAATTGGCAAGACCTGTTCCTGTTTTATCGAAGTTTATTACAACTGCTTGGTTTGCTTCGGGTGGTGAAGGAGTTGTT